>SXQV01000112.1 GCA_005792805.1 Methylococcaceae bacterium
GCCATCGTCCGGCATGGACTGCCGCCGCGAGCCGTTGACATCGGGTGCGCGATTCCTGGGTCAACCGCGCTGGGATGAGGCCCCGCCCATCAGGTTGGGCCAGTAACGGCGGTAGAAGCCATAGCCCAGATAAAACATGACACCAAACACGATAGCCGTGCATAGCCAGGCCAGATACTTCAGCCAGGGTGTGGGTTGCAGCGATGGCACACCGACACTGAAAGGGATGCGCAAACGGTCATCCTCCGTAATCATCTCGTCCCCGATTTCGGCGATGACGGCGTAGTGACCGGGGGCGGTGATGTTGACCTTGGTGTCGAGGGTGCCATTTTTGTAAATTTTGCCGGGCACCTCGTTGATCGTCGTGGTTCTTATGATCTCGCCGTTTTCGTCAAAAGTTTCTTCCACGACGCGCAGGGTGATGGGGAGGTTGCGCACATCGCGGTCCAGCAAATCCAGGGTCAGGAAGGTGAGCCCGATGCTGGGGATTTCCTGGCAGTACTTGACGAAATCGTGGGACTCTCCCTGGTTCCGCCCTTCCTGCATGGAGGTGAAGTGGACGGCGTAGAAGTCATTGGCGATCAGGCAGCTCATCGAGGCACCGGAATACTTGGAACGCATATCTCCGGGGTTGCGGGCATTATTGGCGGCCTGCACCTCTCCACCCAGACAGACCAGCATGAAGAGAGCGGCAAGGGACTCAAGTCCGGTTATGTTTAAGCGTGGCATGGACGGTAACCTCCGTGGGTTAGGGTTGGAAGGTGAAGAAAAACTTTCCGCTGACGACATGGCCGTCGGCGGATAACACGCGGTAACGGACCATGTAACGGCCAGGTGTCTGTATGTCGACGGAGGCACGCAAGTTGGCGTGATCCGTGAAATCCAGTTTGGCATCGTGGGCATCGACCCGTTTTCCGTGGTCGTCAACAATAGCCAGGGCGAGAAATTCTTCGCCAACCGCATCGTTGAAACGTAGCAGCACCTCCTTGGGGGCGGCCGTAATGGTCGACTCCTTGTCGGGCTGGGCCTTGACCAGGATGGCATGGGCAAAGGCCGGGCAGGGTGACAGCGCTACCAGCAGAGCAAGTGCTGAAAATGAAAGTCGCATGGGGTTTGTTTTCAGGATGAGGAGTCAAGAGAAGCCGAGGCGAGACGCTTGTCCCCCCCGTTAAGCCGTTCTGTCCAGAACACGCGAAAGCCCTGGGGGGTAGGGACGATACGGGGGTGATCGGGCTTCAGCCCCGGTGCCGAGAGAAAGGCGGGCGTGGACCAGTCCTTCCCGCCATTCTCTGATTTGACCAGCGCGATCCGGCTATCCTTGCCGCTGCCATGGCGGTAGGCGATGGCCACGGCTTGTTCCGGGCGGGTTGCAATGTCCGGGTCGCTGCCGTGGGTGTCGATCAGCTGGCGGGTCTTGAAGTCCTGTCCGTCGGCGCTGGATTTCAGGTAATGCACGCCGGTGTATTGATCTTCACCGGTCCAGATGGCGGCGTGCAAGGTGATCTCACCGGCTTTGAGCGAGCTGGCCAGCCCGCCACTGGTGTGTGGGCAACCGTCAATTTGCCAGTTGAACGTCCCTACCCGGTCGGCCAGTTGCCATGGGTGATTATTGGGTTTTCTCACGGCCAGACGCATGTCCTGGGGGGCGTGATCCCGATACAGCAGCGCCAGTTTTGCATCGGGCAGCCGGGTCAGTCGTGTCGAGCAACAGGTGCAGACCGCCATATCCACTGTTCCCTCCTCCTGCCAGTGGCGTCCGCCATCCCGGGACAAGGCTGATCGCAGACCCTGGGTTGACCCGTTTTCCTCCCGGTCATCCAGCCAAACCAGATGAATTGCGCCGGTTTCATCAATTTCGACATCGGGATAGCTCTGGTTTTGCTGGGGATCACCCATGACCGGCAGGATTCCTGATTCCCAGTGCTGGCCATCATCTTCAGACACGGCGACCATCAGAGGACCGTTGCCAGGAAACTCGCCCATCACCTGAAACACGGCGACACGCCGGTGTCCCGCCGCTGCCAGCTGGACATCATTGCCACGGCTGGAAATGGGGCGGGCCAGGGCGGTATCGATGAATCGCGGCGGGTTCCAGCGGCCGCTGTGCGTGCTGGCTTCCACGTAAGCCAGGCGAGGTGCCTCATCCGGCTGGAACTGACCCAGTATCAGCGCGCTGAGCGAGTTCCCCTCGGCGCGCACGTCAAAACTCCTGACGGTGATCGCTCCCCCAAACGGCAGCCCGGCGTCCTGCTGCTGTTGCGCTGGCATCATGGTGGCCAGACCCAGCAGCAGGACGGTGGCACCCATGAGCATCGGGCGTTTGCGGCTTGGGTGGGTGAGGATGAGCAAAGGGACGGCTTCCCGTTAGAAGCTGATACTGACGGTCCCGCGAATCATGCGCGGTTCGACGGGGTGAATGGTTTTGCCTTCGACGCCCTCGGGCCCCTGATCCTGGAGGCGATACTGGTAGTAGTAGGCGATGTCGTTGGCTTTGGAATCAAACAGATTGAACAGATCCAGTTCCAGTTTGACGTTGTCGAACCGATAGCCTCCGCCGATGTTGACCAGGGTCGTGGTGCCCAGCTGTACGGTATTGGCCTCGTTCAGTGGCACATTGCTGAAATGGCGCAGGCGTGCGGTTGCGTAGTAGCCATCCGGGTGCTCGTAGACCGCACCGGCGGTAATGACATTGCCGATGGACTGTGGAATGGAGTTCGCTCCGGACGGGAGGTCCGTGTATTTCGACTGGGTAAAGGCAAAGTCCGCGTCCAGGGTGATTTCCTGCGTCAGCTTGTAGTAATTGGCGAATTCCACGCCATAGCGATTGCCGGGGCCGGTGGGTTCCGTGGTGCCCTCATCCCCGATGAAGACCAGTTCCGAATCGCTGTGCAAAAACCAGAGCGCCAGGGTGGAGTTGAGTCCAGGGAAATACTGGGTGCGTGCTCCCACTTCAGCCCCCTTGGTTCTGGATAGCGGAGTGACCCCCCAGATGTACTCGTTGGTGCTGGGGTTGACGCGGTCCATCACCCCCCGGGCGTCGTTGGAATGGAAGCCGTATCCGCCGTTGAGGTAAAACTCGGTTTCGGCCCAGGGGCCAAAGACCAGGCTCAGTTTGGGGCTGGCCAGGCTGGCGGTCATATCCCCGGTGCTGTTGGTGCCTTGCAGGGTTTTCACATCGAAGAAGAAAATGTCCTCGCGCAGACCGGCGATGGTGCGGAACCAGTCGGTCCAGCGGTTCTCGCTCTTGCCGTAAAGGCTGACGCTGGTTTCCCAGACGTTGTTGATGGCGCTGACATCGTAGACGTTGCGGCGGTAGCTGTTGGCCAGTTCCAGATCGCCGATCTGGTCACGGCGGAACTGCACGCCCAGCGTGTTATCCATCTCGGCACCAAACAGCTGGTTGAACCAGGTCTGCGAGGCATTGCCACCGAAGTAAACGCGGTCTTCGGCTTGCAGAATCTGGTCACCCAGTTCCGGATTGGTCAGGAAATAGGTGAAATCCGAGAACAGCCGCAGCGAGTAGTAGGCGGCATAGAAATTGGCTTCATTCTTGTACCCATCGCCGCGACTCCAGAGATTGGCCGAGCCGGTCCAGCGGTCGGTGACGCCGCCGTCGGTATCGTTCATGGTGCCGTAGAGCGACAGTTGCTTGCTGTTGACCAGGGCTTCCGGAATCTGGTTGGTAGCCGTCCAGTTGGAGCCATAACCGTTGACGATGAAGGAGGTACCCCAGTCCTTCTCATCGATGGTGTAGCGCAGCATGCCGTTGTAAGAGTCCAGGTTTTGCGGCTGCACCCAGGGTCCATTGTAGTAGTTGTAAGTGACGCCATACAGCAGGTCGCCGGGGCCGATCTGGCTGGAATCGGCGATCAATGCGCGGTAATAGTCGAATTCGCCGCCGGTCAGCTTGGCAATCCCCTGATCCAGCCGGTGTTTGGTGTGCATTTGCGAGTAGCCAGCCGAGGCGAAATCGCCCATTTCCGCGTAATAAGGCCCTTTGCCGTACTCCACGCGGTCGACCAGTTCCGGGATGATGGAGTTCAGGTCCATGTAGCCTTGGCCGTGGGCATTGGTCGGCAGGTTCATGGGGACGCCATCGACCCAGGTGGCAAAGTCGGTGCCGTGATCGAGGTTGAAACCACGCAGGA
>SXQV01000113.1 GCA_005792805.1 Methylococcaceae bacterium
ACAGCACGCCGGACTCGATCCGTTTAAACTGAAGGCCGCTATCGAGCAAAAACTAAAGGTCATTTTTTCTTACGTCTCGGTAACCTCTAATGTGAGGCAACGACTCTGACCTAGGGTTACATTTCTTTATGAGGCAATGCGAGGATTGGACTGGAGCACTCTAGGGTGCCGAGGTACCGTCGAAATAACTCGCGGCCTTGGCGAATGCCGCGAGGCCAATTTCGTGCCCCACCCGTCGACCGGTGAAATCGTCCACTTCTACATGGATGCCACCCCATAGACGAGACTGTCCCGCCTGGTCCGCAGCGTCGAAATAACTCACCCACTGCAAGCGGATTTGTTGGGAAGGCCCTTTTTCATGGATGAGGTACTGGTTCGGTTGAGCAACGAAACCTTCGTGAAATCCGCCGGGAAAATAGGGGTTACCGGTCATGGCGGTCAGCACTTCCGCCGCCGATCGACTGAAGACGCTGTGGCCCGAGAAGTAACCGGGAAAAGCTGGGGTGACAAAAGTGGCCCGCTGGTAAGGAACCCAAGCTTTTCCCAGCACCCAATGGGCACCACTATATTGAGTCTTCACGTCTTCGGGGCTGCCAGGCCAGGAAAAAATTGCAATGTCTCCGACCTTGCCCCCCGCTTCGGTCGTAACGAGGTGCGCATGGCGTGCGCGGCGCGCGGCGGTCTCGGTCGTGATCAGCTCCACTACGCCAGGCTTGAGCGGCAAACCCAGTGGATGGTAGGAAGAGGTCGCCGGGTTCGTGGACTGCCCATACTGGGCCATGGCGCGAACGAGAGTGATGGGCCTGACGCCATCGTACTTGCGCTTGGCGCCCCATCCGGCGATCGCCGCGTCATGAACCGCGCCGTTGAGAGCAAAATACATCTTGACGTCCCACTCCAAGGCATCCAAAACAGGCCCGCTGCCGGCGAAACGGCGTTCGAAACCGGGGCTATCGGACACCGTGTTCGCGATGACATTCCAATGTCCCGGAGGGGTTTCGGAAGTCGGTCCATCGGCCCAGTATTCCGCCAACACCCGACCGAAGTCTCCCCGCAGGACCGACTGCGGCGCGTAGGGCTGGCCGCTTATGGGATTCACCGGATAACCGGTTCCGGCATTCGAACCAAGCGGGTTATTACCCAGGGAGGCAGGAGAAATGTCGATTGTGGCCGGATCGTCGGGGGTAAGCTGGCCCGTCAGCTCAATGAGCTGGAGCACTTGCGCTTTAACCTCCGCATCTTTGGCGCCGCCGAGCCGAGGGGGTGGACCGGGATCCAGATAGAGTTCCCCGGAAGCCCGTTTGGACAGCGCGAAGGGCCGGACTTGCCCCCATTGAGCGCCAATGAAGGTTTGAACCTTGTCAGGCAGGGGTATGCCGTTCTGAGTAACGGTCTTATCCAGAGCCAGTGGCTGCCAGCGATTGGGATTCAGGGCATAAGACGCATCCTTGGGGTCCGTGAGGTCGATGCCAGGCAGCTTGACGATCAGGGGATTATTCACGGCCTGGTAACTCGCATCCTGATAATTTTCATCCTCATTTGAACCATCCGCCAGACCCTGGGCGATGACGGCTGCCGCGATGCGATTACCCACTGCCGCCGGCCCATCGCCACGGATATCGGTGAAATGGGGATCGAGCCCAAGCCGATACATCTGCTCATTGAAGCGGGATTGCGACTTCTCGGAGTTGAGGGCAAGTTTTCCGGAATAGCGTTCCGCTAGAATCCGGTATGCCGCGAAGCTAATCGCGATTTCCCGATCCCGCGCAATGTCGCTGGAGGCTGGATGTTCAGCCGTCAAATAAGCCTTGGCTCGACCGTCGTAAGCCACCCAGGCATCGTACATGGCAAGGGATAGATGGAATAGATTGCGTGCGTGCACGGGCGGACGCGGCGTGTCGACGCGAACGGCGCCAAGTATCTGCTCATCCCACTGCCGTGCCACCGACTGGGCTGTTTCGGGACGCTCGCCGCAGTAATGGGTTGCCATTCCGTCCTTGAATCGATGGCCGGAGGCATGGAGGCGGTCTGCGTCATTGACTGCCTCGGTCGTACCGCAATGAGCTTGCGCCGTCAGGCATTCGCCCAGCTCCGCTGTCGGTACATGGGCGCAACGACCGGGAAATGCCTGCGTTCCGGTCATACTGCGGCATCCCTTGGCCACATGCTTGACGACGGTCAATTGTGCCTTGCGGCGCTTTTCGGAATCGGCTGTCAGACAGGCCTCCAGGTCCGCAGCGGAATGGGCCTTACCCTTGATCAGCAGCTTGCGGCTGCAACGGCCATATTCGGCGACATCAAAGCGAGTATACGTGCTGAACTCCCGAGCCAGGGTGAGCTGGCAACGTGCGGCGGCCATGTCGATGGGTGCGCTCTTGAGGGTCGCCGCCAGATCCTGCCCGAAAATCGAAGCGAGATCGACCACGGAGGAGAACGCCCCACTGACATCATTGCCGTTCGCCGGTCCGAAGGGAGGCAGTCCCTTCGGACAAGCCTTTGCAGCAGCCATTGTTTTGGCGCGGGCACGTTTGAGCGCCTGGGTTTCGGTGGCCAGACAGGCATCGGCGTCAGCGGGAGGACGCTTGCCCCGCACAATGTCGCCGACACAGCGAACCGCGATACCACTCGCGGCCACCGCGACCTGGGCGCCGGCAGTTTGCAGGTTCAACATGCAACGCCGCTGCGCCTCGTCTGGCGGTTCGCCTGCCACGGTGAGCCGGCATGTAAACGAAACGCTCAGCACGATGGCTAGCCTGGCAAGAATGGACATTGAGCTCTCCAAACGGTACGTACTCCTCAGGGAGCCGGTTTCCCCATGCTTCCGGTAAAACGATAATTCAACGACATTTTTGCGGCAGCAGAACCGAACGCCGGAAAAACCGCCTTGGCCTGGATTTTCAGCGTGCCCTCGATACTGCCGTCCGGCTTCCGGGTGCCGGTCAGGGTCGTCTTGAGTGGCGTCATTGCGACCGCCAGCCCCGATCTGGCCTGTTCCACCTTCTCGATGGCCGCGACAAAATCATTGACGGACGTCCGGTCAAGCTTGACGCAGAATCGCCTGGCCTGTTGCATCCATTCTCCAGTCAGCAGGCTGGTTTTCGAGTCGAGCATCCGGAACGCCATTCCCTCCGGCTTGAACACGACCCTATAAGGACCCTGATCGCGATCCGTGGTTGTCACGCTCTTTCCCTTGATCCTGGCGATGACATTCAGAACACCAACCACCTGCCATTCCCCTTCCACGCCCGCTTGAACCGGAAGGGACAGCGCAGCCATCAGGCACATGATCGCGACCTTGCGGAAAAATTCAGGCTCGACCGGCCAGATGTTCATTGGCAAGGACAACCGTTGTTCATGACATGAATCGAGAAAGACTGCCTTGCAACCCCCCCTCTAGGGTCGGCAACCCTCACAATCACGGGATAGTTGACATGTTGAACATTGGGGGCGAGCCATCGTATCCAGCCACTAGCCGCATCGATCTCCATACCGTTGGGAGCCTTTTCCAAGGAATAGGTTAATGCTTCCCCATCCAGGTCTCGTGCGAACACCTGATATTGGTATAGTTTTTCCGGCTCCACGCTGGCCGGTGCCACGGACACAATTTCAGGGAGATGATTGCTGGCCCCGTTTTCGGCCGCCACCACTTGCAGGGTGTCCGCCTCACTCTCCACGAATGAATCGGATACCACGAGGGTAGCAAGATAGTTTCCGGGAAGGTCCGGTGTGAAACTCGTCTGTGCGGATCGAGGGTCCGCCAAGACCGCCTGACTCCCCACCGGGACACGGCTCAGGGTCCACAGATAAGTGAGGAGATGACCGTCCGCATCGTGAGATGCCCGCCCATCGAGCAGCACTTCTCCGCCGACCGGCGCAGTCTGGTCGGTGCCCGCCTGGGCAATGGGTCTGTGGTTGCCGGCGGGAATCCGGAATAATTCGTAGCTAAAGTTGAAATTGGCCAGTTCTCCGGAATCGAAAGGCAACGCCTGATCGGCCGCGATCTCAAGTGTCCTGACCACCGCCGCAGTCAATCCGTTACCGGCACTGAATCGCAGTTTTACTGGAATTTCTTGACCGGGTCCGAGTACACCGTTGTTCAACACCTCCATATAAAGACGGCCATCGGGCAATTCGCCATCGGCATCAAGCAAAGTCAGGGATGCATCTGCTGGCGTGAAACCGTTGACAACTATCGAGATCGGCGCATCGACATCGGTCGTTGCGACGTTTCGAACCATACCGCGCAGAGAGAAATGGTTGTCTTCACTGGATTTCGAGGGACGCTCACGGTCGAACACAATCCGTATTTGCTCGTCAAGACCGCCTTGAGCAAGGGCGTTATCGCAGAGGGCGAACAGGCCGATCCAGATGCCCAGAAACAGGCTGGCACACAGGGACATATCTTGATTCTCGCGTTCGCGGCATAGCGCCATGCAGTGGCCTCCGTTTCACGACTCATGATGCCGATACTCGAATCAGGGCAGCCGGTAGTAAATAATACCGAATGGATTGAGCCCTACCGTCACCTTCTTCAGATACCGGGGAACAGGATCGGTTTTGGAAATGGCATAAATGGTGACGTCCCCGATCGCATCGCCATCGTCATGCCCGGAATGCGTGAGGTACAACTTGTTTTCCTTGCCGCCGGATACGGCGATGTTATGGGGTACTTCCAGTTCCGGATCATCCGGCATCGGCGTGTGACCAACAATTTCCAGAGATTTGGTATCCACAACCCATAAGGCATCATTGCCCAGCTCTGGCAAGGTCTTTCCGGGAAGATTGGAAGTGAAAAAGAACTTCCCATCCGGAGTCCAGCCGGCCCCGTGGGCACCGGGGATCATGATTTCTTTAACAACCTCCAGGTCTTTTGTATTCAGCACATACACCGTATCGGCATCCTGCGACGGCACGAACAGGTATTTGCTGCGAGGAGGCAAGCCCACATGCGGATCTTTTCCCACCGCCCGGCGCGCAGTCTCCTGAAAATTCCTGGTGTTGAAGCGGACGACGAAATCGTTGGCACCGGACACACCCACCACGGTGACAAACGCAGCATTGCCTTCAGGGTCGATAGTGATGTCGTGGGGCTTCCCGCCTTTTTCGACCAGGTCCTGGGGAATGGGCACCGTGGCGATTACCTTCATGGTGCCGGGGTGAATCACGCTCAGGGTCATATCGATGTCATTGACGACCCAGAGCTGCCGGCTCGCCTTATCCATCCACATATGGAACGCCCCCGCGCCGATGGGCGCGGTATTGACGAGTTTGTACGTGCTGGCGTCAACCGCCACAACCTGCCGGTTGGCGCGGTCGCACACATAAATTCGGCGGTACTTCGCCGAATAGCCGAGGTACATGGGCTCGGGCGGGCGGGCACCGGGCGACGCCACGGTGATCGTCCTGATCAGGGTATCGGTGCGGGTGTCGATGATCGAAAGGGTATTGGAGGTGCGGTTGGCGACCACGATCCGGCCCTCTTCCTGCGCGGCGGCTGCCGGAGACAGCCAGCAAACCACCACCGCCAGGATCGCCATGTTCTTGGAGTTTATTTTCAACATTGTCATGCCTATTTTGATCGGGGGTTGTTGGCGGGGCGGCCATGCGCCCCGCCGTTCGATGTCATTACTTGAAGCTCATGCCAAGGTCATGACAGAGATCGCAGCCGATGACATCGCCTTTCTTGACCGAAACCGTCCACTTGCTCCCCGGTTTGAGCAAACCCTTTTGCTTTGGATCGGCGATGGTCAATACGCGATCCGTCATGGCCCGCGACAGTCGCGTGCCTTTGTGATCGTCACCGTGACAGGCCGCGCATTCATCCACCCCGCCACTGGCCTTCGCCGTGTTGCTACCGTGGGCGAAGGACAGGTGGGAGTTCCGGTGCTCCGGTGTCTGGTCGGCATAGTCGTTGTATATCCAGCGGGAATCCCCCAGGGAATGGATATTGTGTGGTCCTTTCAGTGTGCCGGCCGCGAAACTGTTCTCCGTATGACATACCGTACATTCAGTGATATTGCCCGCATGCCCCTGCAACTGCATGGCCGTCACGTTGTCGTTGGCGTAGGGATCCGGATTGGGCCAGATTGCATGAGGGCTGCCGTGACAACTGGCGCAAGGCAGTTTGGCGTGACGGTCGAGACTGTCGCGGAAGCGTTCGCGCCGGGAGCACTCGCTCTTGCCACCTGCCACAACCGTGTCTGCAAACGTTCCCGGCGGACAGCTTTGGCCGCTCTCCACCACCTTGGGATAGAACCCATAGACGGGGTCTTCCTCGGTCCATTTCTTATAAGCCAGTTTGGGCACGATATTTTCGGCGAACAGTTCCGTCACCGGCTTCAGCGGGCGGAATGCGGTCGTGGTCATGTCGTAGGCGCGACGCTTGACCGGATCATCGCCGTGCCCGGTGTGACAGGAACCGCACGAAGGCATATCCACCCAGGGAATACGGTGGAATTCCGGTACCCCGCCATCACCCGGAGTCGGTGGATTGTCGGTGCCGCCTGTGGTCCGGTCGATCATGGCCGAACCACCCGCCTGCACCAGCAAATCGCCATGGCAATCGATACAGTTGACGCCCGCCTTGGACATAACGTCACGCTGGTACTTATCCTGTTTGCCCTGGTGACAGAAGAAGCAGCTTTCATCGGGGGTGCCCGCATCTTTGGCCACCAGGAGCAACTTGCCCTGGGACTTGATGTCCTTGGTCAAGTCCACCACCCTGAACGCCTTGGTCACCGGATCCCGGTCGATGGTCCCGGTCATATCGGGGTTGAGCGTTCCGGTCATGCGGCCGTGGGTGTTATGCAAGGCCATGGAGAATTCCGGGCAATGATGGTCGCCCTGGGGATTCATCGCACCCCAATCCAGCCCCGTCTTATTGGCGGAGCGATGGCACCAGCCGCCGCAATTGCCCGGAGCACCCTGCCAATATCCCTCAAGTGACTCTACCCAGCGATCAGGGCCAGAACGGAAGGCAAAGTTGTAGTTGAAGTCATGCAGCCTGGTTTGATTCAGGAGCGATGCCTGCTCGATCACATCGCGCTGATCCTTGCGCTGCGGATCGATATCCTCGGGCTTGACGAATTTAGGAATGAACTTGAGCCGTTCCTTGTAGACCGCCATGGCCGGATCCGTGCTGGCTTCAACCTCCTTGCGCAGAGCGTCGTAAACCGACTGGTCCGCGCCAATCTTGCCGTAGGTGTGACACTCAGCACAGTGGAACTCGGTGCTCACCGACACGACGGTATCCGTCGTTGACAGCGTCTTGCCCGAGGCCTTGTCGACGGCCTGGACGCGCATCATCGGATAGGCGTTGTGACGGCCCGCATCATCGGTCGGGAACAGCGCCATGGCCTTGGCCTTGAACGTCCGCCTCAGTGCATCGAAATCCTTATCCTTGAAACCTGCCGTAGGCTGGTTCTCGGCATACGG
>SXQV01000114.1 GCA_005792805.1 Methylococcaceae bacterium
AAGCTCAGCGACTTGGTGAGGTTGTTGAAGCCATGTAATTGGAGTTTTTCGATATCCATCGAGTGAACGATCCCCGTTAAAGGTTGGGACTGCCGGCCGGCAGAAATTTGGGTGGAAAAATGCGGATGAGTGGCGTGCAGGAGGAGCCGGTCAATCGGTCTCGATCAGTTCAAAGTCATGGGTGACCGCCGCCGTTTTGCCCAGCATGATGGACGCCGAGCAGTATTTCTCCGCCGACAGCCTGACCGCCCGCTCTACCACGGAGTCGCTTAGTCCCTTGCCAGACACTACGAAATGCAGATGAATGCGCGTGAAAACTTTAGGGTCGGTGTCTGCCCGTTCAGCTTCAACGAGGGCTTCGCAATGACGTATGTCGTGACGGCCCTTGCGGAGAATATGAACCACATCGAAGGAGGCACAACCACCCATGCCGATCAGCAGCATTTCCATGGGTCTCACTCCCAGGTTCTTGCCGCCCGATTCGGGAGGGCCGTCCATGATGACGGTATGCCCACTACCGGATTCGCCGAGGAACAGGGTGTTCTCCACCCACTTGATGCGCGCTTTCACTGAGGTCCCCCCCTGAAAATAGCCGCGTAATTTAGCACATCGACCCTGAGTTCATCAGTCTTTTTTCCTTTTCTGCTGCCGCCGGTCTGAAATCGAAACAGGCGCGTGCGAGTGCTCGTCAAGCGGCTTTGGCCAGACCGTTATGACGCAGCAAGGCATCGATGCTGGGTTCACGTCCCCGGAAGGCGACAAACAGTTCCATGGCTTTTTGGCTGCCGCCTTTTTCGAGTATGTTTTCCAGAAAGTCACGACCGGTTTGAGGATCAAAAATACCCCGTTCCTCGAATAATGAGTAGGCGTCACTGGAGAGAACCTCAGCCCATTTGTAGCTGTAGTAGCCTGCGGCATAGCCTCCCCCGAAGATGTGGGAAAAGCTGTGCGGGAAGCGATTGAAGGCCGGCGGGATGACTACCGACACTGTTTGCCGCACCTTGTCGAGAATCGGGTAGACCTGACCACCCTGGGCGGGATCGTAATTGCGATGGATCAGGAAATCGAAGAGGGAAAATTCCAGCTGCCTGAGCATTTGCATGCCCGACTGAAAGTTGCGGGCTGCGATCATTTTGTCGAGCAAGGCCTTGGGTAAGGGCGCGCCAGTCTCGTGATGCCCGGAAATCAACGCCAGCGCTTCGGGTTCCCAGCAGAAGTTTTCCATGAACTGACTGGGTAATTCCACGGCGTCCCACTCGACGCCATGAATACCCGACACGCCCAGATGGTCGATCCGGGTGAGCATATGCTGCAATCCGTGACCAAACTCATGAAACAGCGTCTGTACTTCATCATGTCGCAGTAGCGCAGGCGCATCGCCATTGGGTGGCGTAAAGTTGCAGGTCAGGTAGGCAACAGGCGTCTGCACATGATCGGCCAGGCGCCGGCGTGTGACACACTCATCCATCCAGGCCCCGCCGCGCTTTTTGGCACGGGCATACAGGTCAAGGAAAAAGGCACCCCGCAACGCTCCGGTCTTGTCGTGAATTTCGTAAAATCGGGCGTCTGGGTGCCAGACATCGACCCCGGTCTTTTCACGGATGGTCAGGCCGTAAAGTTTTTCCACCACGGAAAACATTCCCGCCACCACCTGCGCCGCCGGAAAATAGGCGCGGACTTCCTCTTCGGAGAGCTGATATTTTTTCTGGCGGAGTTTCTCGGACGCATACGTCCAGTCCCATGCGTCAGGTTTTTCGATTCCCAGTTCGCGTTCGGCAAATGCCCGCAATTCGGCCAGGTCCTCTTGTGCAGAGACGCGGGAACGTTCTGCCAGATTTTCAAGAAATGCGACTACCTCGCCGGTACTCGGAGCCATCTTGGTTGCTAGCGACAGTTCGGCATAATTAGCAAAGCCGAGCAGTTGCGCCTCTTCATGGCGCAGAGCCAGCAACTTTTCCATCACCTCTGAGTTATCCCATTTACCGGCATCCGGCCCCTGATCCGAGGCACGGGTGGCGTAGGCCGTATAGAGTTCACGGCGCAACTCACGATTGTCCGCGTAGGTCATGATCGCGATATATGAAGGGAATTCGAGCGTAAATAGCCAGCCGGTCAGCTGCTTTGCCCCGGCCGCCTGAGCCGCCATTGCCCTGGCGGAGTCGGGCAGCCCCATCAGCAAGGCTTCATCGTCGACATGGCGTGTCCAGCCTTGGGTCGCATCCATCACATGGTCCTGAAACTGGCTGCCCAGTTGTGACAGCTCTTGGGCAATCTCCTTGAAGCGCTCCTTCCCGGCCTGCGGCAAATCGACACCTGACAGACGGAAATCCCGCAGGGCATTCTCGATGATCTTGCGTTGGGCGATGTCCAGCTTTTCAAATTCGGGACCGTCGGCGAGGCTTTTGTAGGCCTGGTACAGGGCGTCATTCTGTCCCACCTCGGTCGCATAAGCGCTCAACAAGGGAAGACACGCGTTGTACGCTTCCCGGAGCTCGTCGCTATTGACCACGGCATTCATGTGGCCAACCGGGGACCAGGCTCGGTTGATGCGGTCATCAATGTCTTCCAGCGGTTCGACCAACGACGTCCAGGTGCAGGGCCCGCCGGCGGCTAGCAGGACATCTATCGCGTCGCGGCTCTCATCAATGAGTTGAGCCATGGCTGGCTGGACGTGTTCCGGCCTGATTTTGGAAAATTCGGGGAGGGCAGGGCTGTTCAGCAACGGATTCGTCATGGTTTTGTGTCGTGAAAAATAGGGGATTGGGCTCGATATGACATGGCGGGTCTGGAAAATGTTCGAGGCCAGATGCTTCGGTAACTCAGGCACCTCCAATAGAGACCTCAGTGCCGGGAGGCGCGCGGTGGACGGGACGTTAACACGGCATCAACCCACCCGTTTGTGCATCTCCAGGACGTTACCGGCTTCGGTCCTGCGATAGGTGACCTCGTCCATCAGCGTTCGTATCAGGAAAATGCCCCGCCCCCGTTCGTTAAGCTCCTCGATATCCGGGGATGGCACCAGGTCGATATCGAATCCCTGTCCATGATCATAGACACGAACGCAGAGATCATCCTGCTCGATAAAAATACAGACTCTAACGGTGTTATCGGTATCGCTCGGGCTGGAATGCTCAATCGCATTGACCATAGCCTCGGTCAATACCAGATTGAGATGGTAGGCGAGCGCCTCCCGGTCCCCGCCGTAGTTATCCAGTGCCCGGGCCACTTCCTCGGCGATGTTCCCAATCAGGCTCAGATAGCGCTTTTTGTTGGGCACCACGATATCAACATGAATATCATCTCCGTCGAACATCAGTGAACTCCCTCAGCCCTTGGCCAGCGCGTCTTCGATCGTTGGAAATATCTCGAAAACCCGATGTAGCCGGGTCAATTCGAACATGGATTGTACGCGTGGCTGCAAGCCCGCCAGAATGAACAAACCAGAGCGCAGATTAGCGTTCTTGTAACCAGACAAAAGGGCACCCAGACCCGAGCTGTCGATAAAGCTCACACCCGAGAGATCGACGATCAATCGTTGGCCACCCGCTTCGAGCAGTCCGAGAATCTTGTCCCGTAACTCGCCAGAATTCAGCGCATCCAGCCGCTCCTCATTGAGTGACAGTAGAGTCCACCCATCACGGGTTTCCGTCGAGATGTTCATTATCGCTCCAGAGTTATGAGAGCAGATCGGCTTGATTAGTGCGGCAATTCACCACGACTGGATTGCCCTCGCTAGAGTCCTTCGTCCGTTAGCGACGATACCAGAATCTTGTCGACCCGGTTCCGATCCATGTCCATCACCTCGAACCGCAGGTTCTCCCAGGTGAAATGATCCGCTGCACGCGGCACGTGACCGAGTTGTAACATGACGAAACCCCCAATGGTGTGAAAATCGCCTGCCGTCTCATCCGGCAACTCCTCGACTTCAAGCAGCTGCTTGAATTTTTCGATCGTCAGGGTGCCATCAATCAGCCACGAACCGTCTTCGCGCTGGAGCGCCTCGGGCTCCTCATCCGCCGCTTCTTCCGATGGAATATCGCCAACGATCGCTTCCATAACGTCTTTAAGCGTGGCCAGTCCCGCGATCTCGCCATACTCATCCACCACCAATGCCAGGGCAATCTTGGATCGCCTGAACTCTTCCAGCAGCTGGATCGGGCTGAGGGATTTTGGAATGCAGTTCGCAGGGCGGATGGCCGCAGCCAATTTGAGTTCATCTCCCGACAGGGCGCGTCGCAGGAGATCCTTGGACTCGACCACGCCCAGGACATTATCCAAACCGTTGCGGCATACCGGAATGATGGAATGCGGGCTGTCGATCAGCCGCTTGCGCGTTTCCTCGATAGGATTGGCCGCATCCAGATAATACATATCCATGCGTGGGGTCATGATGGCACCCACCTTCAAGGTATCCAGCCGCATGACATTGGACACCATTTCCTTTTCGCTTTTATGGAATACCCCCGCTTCGGTACCCTGATCGATCATCAGCTTGATCTCTTTTTCGGTGACCAGGGGCTCGTCGGATTTTTTCGCCCGCAGGATTAGCAGCACCAGATCGGTCGACCAGCTCAGCAGCTTGACCAATGGATAGGCCAGGACCGAGAGCCACCCCATCGGGCGAGCCATAATCATGGCGATTTTTTCTGGTTTTAATAACGCTAATCGCTTCGGTACCAGTTCGCCGATAATCAGCGAGAAATAGGTGATGCCCACAACCACGATGGCCAGTGCCAGGCCCTGGCTATAGGGAGCGATTTCCGGGTATTGCTGCAGGGATGCTTCCAGCTTGCCCGTCAGCGCTGCCTCGCCCAGCGCACCACTCATGATGCCGATCAGCGTGATACCCACCTGAATCGTGGACAGGAAATGGCTGGGTTCATTGGCCAGGTCAAATGCCGCCTTGGCTCCGGCGATACCGTCATCTACGGCTTGCTGCAGGCGGATTTTCCGGGCAGAAAGGATCGCGATTTCAGACATCGCGAAGAGACCATTCAGGATGAACAGGCCTGTCAGTATCAAAACGTCCATTCAGGAGTGGGTGTAGTTGAGCGGAAGGCTAGGGTAGCGAATCCTCATCTTGCATGCAAAAGTTGCTTCAACGACAGATTTCTGGGGAATCTCAGTATTAACACACTGGGTCGCATTCAGCCTCTGCGGTCACGGGTCATCGAAGAGGCGATTGGCCGCGTAACGAGTTCCGGATAACCGCTGGCATCACAGACGGGTTAGACCCGCATGAATCAGATCGGAGGGGTGTTCCTTATAACGTCAAACGTGTTTGTTTGCTCAGCAAGCCAGGCTCGCCTGGCAATGGGTTGGTTCGGTGCCGGCGCGGCTTTTCGGGCCTCGGCGCGGATGGTAGACTCATTCCATAGCAATTCAGTAGGAATTGCGCATTTGACGCCGGTGGGTAAGCCCCGGCTTGTAACCGTGGACATAAAAGGAATTCTGCATGACTCATCAATTGCCACCCCTGCCTTATGAGAAGACCGCGCTTGAACCGTTCATTACAGCGGAAACCCTGGACTACCATTACGGCAAGCATCATCAGGCGTATGTGGCCAACCTGAATAACCTGATCCCTGGAACCGAGTACGAGAACTTGTCCCTGGAAGAGATCATCCTCAAATCCTCGGGCGGCATTTTCAACAATGCGGCCCAGGTCTGGAACCACACCTTTTACTGGAACAGTCTGAAGCCTGACGGTGGCGGCCAACCAACTGGCGCGCTGGCTGAAGCGATCAACAGAACCTTTGGCTCCTTTGAGCAGTTCAGGGAGGAATTCAGCAAGGCCGCCATCACGACCTTCGGTTCGGGTTGGGCCTGGCTGGTAAAGAATGCCGACGGCAGCCTCGCGCTGGTGAGCACCAGTAATGCGGCTACTCCACTGACCAGTGGTCAGCAGCCTCTGCTGACCATCGATGTCTGGGAGCACGCCTACTACATCGTTTATCGGAAAGCCCGGCCCAAGTATGTCGAGGACTTCTGGAGTTTCGTGAATTGGGAGTTCGCTGAGGCCAATTTTGCCGGTTAAACCGGATCGATCACTCTATTCAGCCTCATCAATGAAAACCGTCGCTGGCCCCTTGGTCAGCGGCGGTTTTTTTATCGTCACGGCGGCGCATGACTTTGCGGTTAAAAAGCCGGGTTTCGACGGTCGAAAATGATGGATAATCCGCCGGGTAATCTGCGGTTGCCGACTGAGTGCATCGCCTGGCTGTTTCCGTAAATCCATCCATCTCATGAGGAGCTCTGCCCGTGACTAAACCGATTCGACTGGCAATGCTGACTGTGGCCATCCTGGTTTCCGGCCAAATACGTGCGGCAGAGGAGCTGACGTATGGTGAGATGGTGCGGACCAAGCTGGCTTCGGGTCTGACAAATATGTGTTTTGGGATTGCTGAAATACCCAAAAACATTATCAACACCTCCAATGAAGTGAACGCGCTGTTTGGGGTGACGGGCGGTGTGCTCAAGGGAACCCTGCACACCATGGGCCGGCTGCTGGCGGGAGGGCTGGATTTCATTACTTTTCCGCTACCGTCCCAACCCATCCCTCATCCGGCGTTTGTGTGGCAGCACTTCAATACGGATACGACCTACGGACCGTATTTCGATATGAGCAGGACGCCTCCAGAGGAAAAAGCCACAACGACTAATGCCATCCCGGCCTCGCCGCTTTCCACCAGAAAAATGGCACCATGAAAGACGCCGGAATTCAGTGCGAATCCCCCCGTGACTGAGCGGGGGGATGGGCGGATTTTGCTAATGGAGAAGCGGGGGCGAGCTGATGCCAGCAATGGATGATTTGACTCGCGCCATACTCACCGCCTGTGATGAGCCGGTTTGCGTACTGGACGCTCGGGGGCGCGCCGTAGCCATGAGCAAGGGTGCGCACAAACTCTTCGGCCTGGCGGTCGGGGCGGATGTTTTGTCCCTGCTGGGGCTCGCCCCGGAGGATCTTCCTGACAACGGAGGCATTGAGCGGATCTTTTCCGTCACGCTGCCTTTACCCCAGGGACTGCCAGACAATGGGCAATGCCCGCCGCTGACTTGCCGGGTCAGTCATAACCCAGCAAAGGGCGTGTGGCGATGGCTATTGAAGATCGATGCGCCAATCGGTCCGGGTGGCGAGGTTTGTGACATCGAAAGCCACTTTCGCGCCATCGTCGAGACCATTATCGACGGCGTCGTCATCATCGATGCGTTCGGCACGATCCAGCTCATCAACCCTGCCGTGGAAAAACTGTTTGGCTACACCCGGCAGGAACTTATCGGGCAAAACATCAATATCCTGATGCCGTCTCCCGATCATGAGCGGCATGACGGCTATCTCCGGCAGTATTGCGAGACGGGCGTTGGCAGGATTATCCGGGAAGGCCGGGAAGTCTTGGCCAAGGGCAAGGACGGGTCGACGTTTCCGGTGCATATCTCTGTGGGTGAACTCGCCAAAGAGGGGCTCCATCGTTTCGTCGGCATATTGCATGATCTGAGTTCACGCCGGCGGGCCGAGCAGCGCTTGACGCTCCTCTCCAGCGCCGTGGAGCAAGCCCCCGCCGGCATTCTGATCGCGGATCTCCAGGGGAATGTCGAATACGTCAATGCGGGATTTACCCGGTTGACGGGTTATGCCGTCGATGAGGTGGTGGGTAGCAACCTTTTCGCTGAAGCTTCGGCCTTGTCGTCGGTTGCAGGGAATGCCCCTCTCTGCTGGCGGCTGCTTTCCGTCAGGGAGTGGCGCGGTGAAATCAAGGATCACAAGAAGACTGGCGAGCCTTACTCGGCCGATGTGACGTTCTCTCCTATTCAGGATCAGCAGGGGGGGGCTATCCGCCTTCTCGGGCGCTTCCAGGACATTACCCGGCAAAAAGCCGATCAGGAGGCACTGGCGCAAAGTGAAGCGCGTTTTAGTGAGGTGGCCAGAATGGTCGGCGAGTGGCTTTGGGAGCAGGATGCTTCGGGCCATTACACTTTCAGCAGCGGTGCCGTCGAGGACGTTCTGGGTTACCGGCCTGAGGAAATTATCGGCAAGCACTATCTGGAACTGATGACAGCAGCGGATCGTAAGCAATGGTCCAGCAGTTTGTCTGTCGAGGAACTTGAAAAACCGTTTCATCAGATCGTTAACCACTACCGGCACCGCGACGGTCACGAGGTATTTACCGAATCCACCGGGGCACCCCTGGTCAACGATCAGGGCGAGATCGTTCTGTGGCGTGGGGTGGATCTTGATATCACCGAGCGCAAGCGGGTCGAGGATGCGGTGCGGTTGCGGGATCGCGCCATCGAAGCGGCCAGCGTCGGCATTGCCATCGCCGACGCACGGCTGCCCAGCTTTGCCAATATCTACGTCAATTCGGCTCTCTGCAAAATCACCGGATATGCAGAGGACGAACTTCTGGGGAAAAGTTTGCGGCTGCTTCAGGGGCAGGGTACGGATGAAGCCGCCCGCAACATCATCCGCCGTGCGCTCAGCACCGGGCATGCCTGTGAAGTGGTCATCCGTAATTATCGTAAGGATGGCACGGGATTTTGGAACGAATTGCTGTTGTCGCCCGTTCATGACGAGCAGGGCGCTTTAACGCATTACATTGGCGTCATTACCGATGTCAGCGAGCGGCGCAGGGCGGAAGATGAGCGGCACGAACTGGAAATTGCCCGGCAGATACAGATGTCATTGCTGCCTAAGGAGCCACTCAAAAAACACGATGTGGATGTGGCGGGTGCCTGTATTCCAGCGGCACAGGTGGGTGGCGATTACTACGACTTTATTTGCCATGGCGAGTGCATTGATCTGGTGATTGCCGACGTCTCGGGTCATAGTGTTGGCGCGGCGCTCATCATGGCCGAAATGCGCAGCACGCTCAAAGCCGAGCTGCGGCGAACCCATAGCGAACTGGATAGTACGGCTCACCTGCTGAGTGCGCTCAATGAAGTGCTGTATGCCGATCTGAATGGTTCAGATCTCTTCATCACCATGTTTTATCTCCGCTATAACCGGACCACGCGACAGCTGCGCTTTGCCAGCGCCGGTCACAATCCACCTCTGTTATTGAGGCATTCCGCCCCGGCCTGTGAGCCGCTGGACGCGGAGGGTCTGATTCTCGGGGTTCGCCGTCACGTCCATTTCGAAGAGAATGAGTTAACGCTGGAGCGTGGTGACCGGTTATTGCTTTATACCGATGGCGTGACGGAAATGCAGAACGAGCATGGGGAGTTTTTTGAATGTCACCGGCTCTGCCAGGCATTCACCGCCCAGCGGGAGCAGCTGCCCGAGGATGTCCTGCAAAATCTGCTCGATCAGTTACGCGATTTCAGGGGCGGAGGACCATTCCTGGATGACATCACGATGGTCGCGCTCAGCGTAATCTGACCCAAGGCCACCCTGCTCAAACCTCGCAAACGCGCCATTCCCATGTCAAAAATCTGTATTGCATCCCTGCTCGCAATGGCCCTGGCCGGTTGTTCCAATACTCAACCTGAACATCAGGTGTATCAGCCCAATCTCCCCCACGGTGAGGCGGTTTACAAAGGGCAGTGTCAGAGCTGTCATGAGGCGGGTAAGCGAAATGCGCCCTCCATCACGGACGCCGAGGATTGGGATCTGCAAACCCTCTCGGCACCCGGTGTCGTTCAGCAGCATCTGGCGATGAATCTGCTTGAGGGACAGGGCCGCCGTGCGCAACTCACCCAATACGATGAATCTGATGTGCTGTTTTACATCAGGAATGCGGTTGGGGAGGGGGATTCAAAGTACTGATTAGCGCATCTTGCGCATGCCCAGGCAGCCTCGGGAAAACCCGTCGGCACTCTCGCTATTCACATCATGCGGCCAATGTTTTGGCGGGGTATTCGCATAAATCGGCAATAGGGCAGTTGCCACAATCCGGCTTCCTCGCCTTGCAGGTATAGCGGCCATGGAGGATGAGCAGGTGATGCGCGTCCTTGAGAAATTCTTTGGGTGTGGTACGGGTCAGCTTCTGTTCTACCTCCAGCACGGTTTTTCCGGGCGCCAGCCGAGTGCGGTTGGCGACGCGAAAAATGTGCGTGTCAACGGCAATGGTTGGTTGCCCGAACGCCGTGTTCAGCATGACATTGGCGGTCTTGCGGCCAACCCCCGGCAAGGCTTCCAGCGCAGTCCGGGTCTTGGGGACTTCGCCGTCGTGCCGCTCCAGCAGTTGCTGACAAAGCCCAAGGATATGCCGGGCCTTGCTGTTGAACAGCCCGATGGTATTGATGTAAGACTTCAGGTCAGGCTCGCCCAGTGCCAGTATCTCCTGGGGGGTGTTAGCGACAGGAAAAAGCCGCCGGGTCGCCTTGTTGACGCCCTTGTCTGTGGCCTGTGCGGAGAGCACAACGGCGATCAACAGTTCAAACGGAGTGGTGTATTCAAGCTCGGTGGCGGGTTCCGGAATGGCGGCGGCCAGTCGTGCAAAGATCTGTTGGCGTTGGCTGGCATTCATGATTTTGATCCGGCGGGATGCTCGATGTCGTCTGGTCCCGTCGACGCCGCATCACCGGAGCGCCGTTTTTCATCGATGAGATTCTTCACAGCAATCATCATGCCCAGGCCGAAAAAAGCGCCCGGGGGCAGAAGGGCC
>SXQV01000012.1 GCA_005792805.1 Methylococcaceae bacterium
CCCAGCGCTGATCCGATCATCAGTCCGCCGATCAGATATTGGGCATAGCCCTGAGGGAAAAACTCGGACATGAAGGTCAACTATCTCCTGAAGCGAGGGGCGTGGATTCTATCAGAGCGGCGCGCACAGGCCGCTGAGGCTCAAGGCAGTCAGCGTATTGGGCCAGGTCAGAAAGGGGAGGGACAACATGAACCACATTACCTGCGTGGGCTATTCCTCAGGGCGGTCAGCGCGGCAACATGACTGGCCCATCAGATAGCGGCGCAGCAGGTTGAGGCCATGAACCGTTGCCGCATCGCGCTGGCGCGGCTGATTGCCCGCCAGTTTCCGGGTGTCCATGATGATGCCGTCCACACCGGCGGCGACCGAACAGACTTCCACCTGAGCGTTTTCCTCCCGGAGGCCTGTGGCGGCAAAGTCACTCCACTGCAAGAGCACATAATCAACCCCCTCACGTTGCCGAATTGACTCAGCCAACCGGCTAAGTGTCGCTGCGGCCGGTGATTCCGATGCCATGGACATCCGTGCCAAAAGGCGGCTGGGATTCCTCTCCACCATGGCACCGGCGAACCAGTCTGCACCCGCGCAACGGGAAGCCATCAGGCCACCGCTGATGGTTTCAACGAGATAGAGACTGGAATCGCTTGCCTGTAGCCGTGCACCGATGACGTTCACCAGACTTTGCGATCCCTCACCATTGCGGACGACGCCATAGACGGCGTCCCCCAGAGCCTGGCTGATGGCACCGGTGGTCGCTTTAAGGGTTGCATCAGATGTACTTGGCGGGAAGGTCAGCTTGATCTGATTTTCCGCCCCGCCAGTCCGGAATCCCAGCCGGGTGCCTTTGGGTAGAGGGATGCGCTCCAGTTTCTCTTGCAGGGCAGACTCACCCACGCCCAGGGTCCGCAGAATGATTCGATGCGGTGGGACGAGGACATGGTTCTCTGGAAGCACGGGTTTGATGGACGACTGAAACATGGCTTTCATTTCGCCCGGGACACCGGGCAGAAAATAAAACCGGCAGCCACCGGCAGTGACCGAAAAGCCGGGTGCCGTCCCCCAGAGGTTGTCCAGCCGCGTTGCTCCGGAGGGCAAAAGCGCCTGCTTGCGATTGACCAGCGGCATCTCGCGATTCATGCGCTGGAACCAGGTTTCTATTTGTCTCAGGGCTTCAGCTTCCATCACCAGGGGCAGGCCAAAAGCCAGGCTGACGGCCTCGGCTGTCAGATCATCACAGGTAGGTCCCAAGCCGCCAGTGGACAGGCAAAGCCCGGCCCGTCCGGCAATTTCCCGCAACAATTCGACCAGTGCTTCCAGCCGGTCACCGACGGCTGTGTGACGAGTCACCTCGAAACCCAGCCCCGTGAGTTCGCTACTGAGCCACGCGGCATTGGTATCGGCGATTTCGCCGGTAACCAACTCATCACCCTGCGAAAGTATCTCGGCGTTTGGCTGTGTCATGCTGGGTTTCGGGGAGGTGGTGGACGGTGAGTCAAGCCGTTTCGCGAGGGACACGACGTTATGGAGTGGGTTTTGCGAAGTCCGGCACCCCTTTATAATACCCGGCAGGATTTCATGCGGTAACCGCCGGCAAAGGCGGGTCAAAGCGTGAATCACCAGGCCGTACTGTAAAAAACCGCTGGCCATTTTACTTTCCTCTTCCACGAACCCGGCACTCTTATGACCGATCTCATTTCAAATAAACCGATTCCTGTCCATGAGCGTCTGATCATGGCGCTCGATGTGCCGAACATTGAGCAGGCCAAGGACCTGGTCAATCAACTCGGTGATTCTGTCAGCTTCTATAAGGTAGGGCTGGAACTCTTCATGACGGGGAATTACTACGAACTGATTCACTGGCTGAACGTCCAGAACAAACACGTCTTTGCCGACCTCAAATTTTTCGATGTTCCCGAAACCGTGGCCCGGGCCATCCGCGTGCTGAGTCAGCATGGCGTCGACTTTGCCACTGTGCATGGTAACGATGCCATCATGGAAGCGGCGGCCAGGGCAAAGGGTGACCTCAAGGTTCTGGCGGTGACTGTGCTCACCAGTCTCGATCAAGGCGATATGCGCGATCTCGGGTTTGATTGCGACGTACCAAAGCTCGTGCTGTCCCGGGCTCGCCGGGCGCTGGAGCTGGGGTGTGACGGGGTGATTTCTTCTGGCCTGGAGATTCCTGCGCTGCGGGCCGAGGTCGATAACAAGCTGCTTGTCGTAGCGCCGGGTATCCGCCCGGTGGAGAACCGTCCGGCGGATGATCAAAAGCGCGTCGTCACGGTTGAGCAGGCCTTCCGCAATGGTGCCGACTATATCGTTGTCGGCCGCCCGATTCGTGATGCCGCCGATGTGAGAGCCGCTGCCCTGGAAGTCCAGTCGCAGATCCTCGCCGCATTTGGCACTCACGCTCCATGAGGGTCGTTGACATCAGGACTGATTCCCGGTCAGGCCCTTCTCTCAAAAGGCTACGGCGAAGCCTGCATAGCTGATGAGTGCAGGGCTGAATTCGTTGAGCCCGGCGCTGGTCTGTCCGTAGATCGACAACCGGTTGTTTGCCGTCCAGATAAACCCCCCGCCAATGGCATCTTCCGAATAGCCGGAAATACCGGAGAACGGGGAGGCGGGCGTGCTTGAGGATGACCGCCGCCGCCGGGTGGTATCGTGGTATCCATGAATGAAAAGGGCAAAATCCTTATCAAGGAAATCGCGCTGCAAGGCCCACTGGAAGCCGAATGTCCATTCGTTTTCGCCATTCTCAAAATCTTGCACCCGCGCTGCGCCCAGGTTGTACTCGAAGTCGATTTCCCAGGGAAGGGACTGGTCGAAGTTGAATGACACGCCCGGCTGGGTGCCGCCATTGGTGGCTGTATTGCCCAGCCATTCTGTCTGGACATAAACCTCGATGCCCATGGCAGGTAGAAGGTATTCCGGTTTTTCCAGCCAGGACTGAATTTTTACGTCAAAGCCGAGAGGCGCGAATGACCAGGCGGATGTCTGCCCCCCTACCCAGTTGTAGCCACTGCCGAACAGCCGCAATTCGATGTCGTCAGTGGCTCCATAGCGAATCAGGAATTCGGTGGAGAATTCCTGGGGCTGGATTTTGCTCGAACTGTAATAATTGAAGGGGGAGAACTCGATATAGGCTCGTCCTTGCGGCAAGGTGAAGGCGCTGTCTGGAAAATTGGCGAGGTCGGTTCCGGGGTTGGAGATGTTGGGCGTCGCACGCCATGTCTCGGTGTCCTCGATCTCCCGCCCCCTGGATCTCTGGTAGCGTCCTTTAAGGAACGCTTCCAGATATTGAGATGAATCATGTGACGCATGAGTCCTGAACTGAGCTGACTCATCGAAAACCGCCGGCTGACTGTGATCGTCAGCCTCGTCTTCCTCGCCTCCCTCCCAGCCATTTTCCGCCTGCTGTCGGCCATGCTGACGAAACAGGTCAAATTCGTCCCGGTCTGCCGCTGTTTTCTGGTTTTCAGGAATGGCGGCGGGCGTGGCTTTAGTGACAAGAGGGAGAATCGCCAGTATCACAGCCATTATCCCGCGAGCCCTGTTCATGGCTGGCCCGATACCGGATTTTTAGTCATCGGCCGTGGCGGGTGCCGTTTCATCAAGGAGTGGGATGTGCTCTGCTATACCTGTTTCAACGTAAGCATGAATCTTGGCTTCGATTTGGAAGTAGGTTGCCAGCTTCCGGGCTGACAGTTTTCCATTGAGCCGCTGGTAGTGTTGCCTGAGTATCCGGAGCCGCTGTTCATCAAGGGCAAGCCTCTCCTCGATAAACTGGCGGGCTTCTTTTTCGCTGAGGTTGTCGAAATTCTCGCCCAACAAGCCTATATGTTGCTGTCGACGTTCTCGCCACTTCGATAAATCAGCCGCGAATCGCTCATACAGAGGCCAAAATGCCTTGGCCTCTTCTTCTGTGAGGCTTAGATTCATGGCGATAAGCCGTTTGCGATCCTGCTCCAGGCTGGGTTTGCCGGGGTGATGAACACGGCTGGGGCTGAGGTTCGCTTCCGCACGGATTGACCAAGGCAGGGTGATGGCCAGACAAGCCATCACCCATGAGGCCGCGAGACGTGTTTTCAGCATAAATCCCTGTCAGCGTTTATCGATATCCTTTACGGCCTTGAAGGCTTTTGCGAAGAGGCCCATGGCGCC
>SXQV01000115.1 GCA_005792805.1 Methylococcaceae bacterium
GGGCACCCGTTGGGTGGTCGTCCTTGGCCGCTTCAGAAAGGCCATCATCGGATGACTCTTCCAGACCTCCTTCCCGGAAGTGCGTGGCAGTCTACCACCACACCCTACCCTGTCAAATAAAAATTGCGACATTTTGTCGCACCTCTTTTCTCATGCGGCTTCCGGCACGGAGCGTCTTTGTTTTTTAGGCTCAAATGGCATTCCTCTACGCTAGAATCACTAGAATGCGGTCGTCTATCCGGCACTTAGCCCAACGCCAAATAAATAGCAAGCCATTGAATAATATAGCTAAATCAACAACCCACTGGTTATCGATCTCATACCTGGTCATGGCTGGACACGCCCATGCCGCGAATGCTGAAATCGAGACCATAGCTCACAGCTGCGCGGGCTGCCATGGAACACGGGGGAATGGCCATCGCTCATTACCGGCCATCAGGGGCATGGATCGCAATCAGTTTGTGGAAGCCATGCGCGGGTTTAAGAACGATCATCGGACAGCAACCGTCATGGGCCGCATTGCCAGAGGCTTTAGCGAGGCAGAGCTGTTGAAGCTGGCTGATTATTTTTCTGAAAGTCACTGAATATGCCGACCATCTCGCGCAGGCATTTTCTGTCGCTCGGACTCGGTTGCGGCGGCCTGCTGCTGGATGCCTGCTGGCAAACTCAAGGAACCGCCAACCATCTCGACAGAGCCAAAGTGATCGTTGCAGGTGGCGGATTTGCCGGCCTTAATGCGGCAAAGGCATTGAAACGAATCGCACCCGAACTTCACGTGACATTGGTCGAAAAAAAAGCGGCCTACTTGAGTTGTCCGGGTTCAAACCAGGTCATCGCTGGAATGATGCCATTTAGCGCACTGGCTCATGATGTGGCCAGCGGCGCAACCAAAATGGGGGTCAATGTGCTCGCCAGCACCATCATCGGGATTGATCCACAAAAGAAAAACATCACGCTGACGGATGGCACCCAGCTGCCCTATGATCGCCTGATCCTGGCACCAGGCATTGATTTCCGCTGGGACGCCATCGAGGGTTATAACGAGGCCGCCAGCAAGCACATCCCCCATGCGTGGAAAGCCGGCGCTCAAACCCTGCTACTCCAGCACCAGCTCCGGGCCATGCGCACGGGCGGTATAGTTGCCATCACCGTACCGGACAACCCGTACCGCTGTCCGCCGGGCCCTTATGAGCGAGCCTCGCTGATCGCGCATTTTCTAAAAAACCACAACCCACGTGCCAAAATTCTGATTTTAGATGCCAAGTCCAGGTTTTCGAAACAGGCGGCTTTCACCCATGCCTGGCAAAAAATCTACCCCGGCATGGTGGAATGGATCTCGTCTGAACACGAAGGCCGGATCGATCATATCGATACCCGACATCGCATTGTTCATACGGAGTTCAACCACCATAAGGCGGACGTGCTGAATGTGATTCCACCACAGCGCGCCGGGAAGCTGGTGGAACTGGCCGATTTGCAAGACCCGACGGGTTGGTGCCCCGTGACCCCCCTGACCTTCGAGTCGGTGAAAGCTCCGGGCATTCACATTATTGGCGATGCCTGCATCGCAACCCCAATGCCAAAATCAGCCTTTGCCGCCCAGTCACAGTCGCGAGCCTGCGCATCCGCTGTCGTTGCACTTTTGTCAGGGAAAACCCCGACTCATCCTATATTGATCAATCACTGCTATAGCTTTGTTGATCCCGAGCGGGCCATTTCAGTCACCGGAGTTTACAGCTATCAGCCATCGGGCAAGATGCTCGAAACGCTGTCCAGTGGTGAAACCGCCCCCGATGGAGACTGGCGACAGGAGGGGATATACGCAAGCGACTGGTATGGGCTGATGATGAAAGAAACTTTTGATTGAGAAGCCTAACAGGTTAGACGGCATATCAAAGCCCCTCCCATGATGCTGGCGACATACAGTTAATTGCTCTTATGCCAGGGTTGATCCGTATAGCCCAACTTGGGCGGCCGATATTCAGACCTAGCCCAAAGCCCGGGCCAATAGCACCTGAATGGGTTGCGGAAATGGTAGCTGCAACGCCAACGCATGCCCTTTTTCCGACATTTTCCCCCAGGTTTTTCTAACAATAACAATCAATTTCTCGGCATCTTGGTTAGCCGCGAAATCGGCAAAGTAGTTTTCGAGAAATACCAGGCAAATGACGTCTTCCAATGCCTGCGCCTCAACATCGGTCTTGATGCCGCGCTTCTGCAGCAGCGACCTGACACGATCGATGGCTGATTGCTCGTACCCCGCATCCCGCATCAATGCCGCCACGCAGTCAGCATGAAAGCCATAGAGATACGTTCGCCATTGCAGGTAGCCCGTGCGAGTGGCCGGATAGCTGTCGCGGGGAACTTCCCATCGCCGTATATGCTGCCCGCGAGCAGCAATCCTTAGAAACTCCGAGGGTTCGAGGCAAACTCTTTCCAGCCAGGCGGACATGCGTTCCCCGTACAGCAGCGCCCTCGGCTGAGCAACGCCATCCAGCACATCAACATTTGGGTCGGCAGCATTCGCCTCATCAATCCACCCGATTACTGTTACCAATCGTTTTATTGTCATCGCTTCTTACCAAAAGTTGATCTGATTTTCGCCATCAATCATGCCTAAAATCATGCGACTCATGTTAACGCCACCCACAGGAGAACATGCGCTGGTGTAAAATCAGTCGCTTGAACGAGGGATCCGATGCATATTCTGCTTAGCAATGACGATGGATACTCCGCCGAAGGCCTCAAGGTCTTGGCGAGTGCGCTGGGAGCGCATGTGGACATCACTGTGGTAGCCCCGGAAGGCAACCGAAGCGGGGCCAGCAACTCTCTGACTCTGGAGGTACCCCTAAGAGTCAGCAAGGCGGAAAACGGCTTCATCAAGGTAAACGGCACACCCACGGACTGCGTCCACCTTGCCATCACCGGATTGCTGGATCGCGAACCTGACATGGTCTTCGCGGGTATTAATCATGGTTCCAATCTAGGTGACGACGTTATTTATTCCGGGACAGTCGCCGCTGCCACCGAGGGCCGTTTCCTAGGACTGCCTGCTGTCGCCATCTCGCTCGCCTCTCAGTCTCATGTCCCCAGACATTTCGAGACAGCAGGTCGTGTAGCTGTGTCGCTATTGGAGCGCATCCGTCGATATCCGCTGCCGGCGGACACGATTCTCAACGTCAACGTCCCCGACCGACCCTGGCATGAACTGAGAGGATTCAAGGCCTGTCGACTAGGACAACGCCACAAAGCAGAACCCGTAATCCGGGCCAAAGATCCTCGCGGGCGCGAGCTCTACTGGGTCGGCGCGGCGGGGCCGGAGCAGGATGCAGGGCCAGGTACCGATTTCCACGCCATCCGCGAGAACTATGTCTCGGTCACCCCATTGCAAATCGACCTGACGCGATACGACCGAATCGATACATTAGCTCACTGGCTAGAAGGCAACCCAGCCTGATGCACCAGCGGATCGAGGGCATCGGCATGACATCCCGCCGCACCCGGGAGCGTCTGATCACACGACTGAAAGAACAGGGCATAAGCCACCCGACCGTACTCAAGGCGATGCTGGAAACACCGCGCCACCTGTTTGTAGAAGACGCTCTTGCTAGTCGGGCTTATGAAGACACCGCTCTCCCAATCGGTTTTAACCAAACCATCTCCCAGCCTTACATCGTGGCCCGCATGACCGAGCTTCTGTTGGAGTCAGGCCCGCTGGACAAGGTACTGGAAGTTGGTACCGGGTCCGGGTACCAGACGGCTATCCTGGCCCAGTTGGTAAATCGAGTTCATTCCGTTGAACGTATCTACCCACTTCAGCAACGCGCCAGACGGTGTCTGCAGGACTTGAACTTGCGGAATATCCGACTGAAACACAGCGACGGCGGCTGGGGCTGGGATGAGTACGCACCATATGACGCCATCCTGGCAACGGCGGCACCCAACGAAATTCCCGAAACTCTACTGTCCCAGATGGCCCGGCGCGGCGTGATGGTGATTCCTGTAGGTCAGGGGCGTACTCAAATTCTGAAACGCATCACCCGGACTGAGATTGGCTTTGAGGTTGAGGAAATAGAGCCCGTCAATTTCGTCCCGTTCCTGCCAGGCCTCTACTGAGACCGATCACGTTACTAACGGCGAAGACTCAACTCAGGTTGTTGCAGGTTTGCTGCTTGCCCCTGACTCGGACGAGGCAGTCGTATTGCTGGAAGCATTGCCAGCCTCACCACCAGCCAGATTCTTTTTCTTGTCTTTGCTACCTTTAAAATCGGTCTCATACCAGCCACCGCCCTTGAGGCGAAACCCAGCGGCGGAAATCAACTTGGTCAGTTCCAGATCCCCGCAAGTCGGGCACTCCTTGAGGGGATCATCAGAAAGCTTCTGAATTGCCTCCAACTCGTGACCACAAGATTTACACTGATACTCATAGATAGGCATGGAAATCTCCGGAAACAATCTGAATAGAGCTCTAGAGACGGGGCCGGTCGTTTCCAGCCACCGCGATACGCTAAAGCGCCGATAAGGGGCCATTTTACACTGCCTGAGTAAGCAAAGCCGATGGAAAGCACCTGCGCGCCTTCAGATTTGTCACCGGCAATCCCATCCGTCGGCGTGGGCGGCTTAGTATTCGACAATGAAGGTCGCGTGCTTCTTGTCCGCCGGAAGCGTCCGCCTCAGGCCGGTTTATGGCACATCCCCGGCGGTCGGCTTGAGCCGGGCGAAACGCTGGCCGAATGCTGCCGCCGCGAAGTACGCGAGGAAACCGGGATCGAAGTGGCCCCTTCACACATACTGGCCGTCGCTGATCGGACTATTGAGGGATTTCACTACATCATCATTGACTTCATAGCGCAGCTGACATCTCAGTCGCCACGACAGCCCAGCCCATCCTCGGATGCTGCGGATGCCCGCTGGATTCATCCTGATAACCTAGGGGAGTATTCTCTGGTAGCCGGGCTGGAAGCAGTGATACGCGCTGGTCAGTCATCCCCGGCCAAAACCTTGCCAACAGGGCTCCATTCCGACGCAGAGTACAGCTGGCTTTTCACCTCAGTCAATTGCGGAAATCAGCGCATTCTTGAAACTTGCGCGCTCAAACCGGGACTAACGCGAGACTGATCGAGATTACAGAAAAACACACCCAAAGAATCAAAACAAAACAATATATCCATGGCAAATTACCCTACAGACTTAGCTGGCTTTTGCCTGACAGATATCCTTCCCGCCGTGCATGGGGGCCATAGCGACGGTGGCGGGCTAGTGAGCGTAATTGATCATTTCCTGGCAACATTAACCCGGAATCAACCGAGTTCATGGAATCTGCTAGGTGGCATCGAAACCCTGGAGGCCAATCTTCACCCAATATTTCTGCATTTTCCTATTGCCTTTCTGTTCAGTTTCCTGCTGATCGAACTTTATGGTCTGGTTTTTAAGAAACCGGAAATCCGGCGTTGGGCCAACGGTCTGTTATATCTTGGAGGGGTAACAGCAATACTGACTGTGATTTCCGGGCTGATAGCGGCAGAAAGGGTTCCTCATGGCGCACAAGTGCATGAGATCATGCAATGGCATCAACGTGCCGGAATCACAGTTGCGGTCTTGGCAGCTGCATTGGGTATCTGGCGCCGTGCAGGCGGAGTTCCGGAATCAGCCATGGCGCTGGCGCTCAGCATGGTTGTAACCCTGATCATCGGCGGAGTACTTTTACTCGGCGCCGACATGGGAGGGATGATGGTTTATCAGCATGGAGTGGGCGTAAGGAGCCTACAATCAGCCAGCGAACACCAACATCACTTACATAACGGCGGAACGCCGACCTCACCGTCTCCCAAAAACCCACTCGCACCATGAACAGTTAGCGAAGACCGATGTCCGTGCAACGCATCGTGGTGCTTTCCACTCAGACTACTTGCTCCGAGGAACTCACTTGGCTTATCAGTGGATATGCATTTCCCGATTATTGGCTTGGTCGGTTCTTTGCAAAAGATACCTTTCCCGGTCACCACTCACATGGGATCCATCATTAGTGAGATAAAGCAGGGTGCTGTCATCCTTGATCGCTAGCCGGCGCTCAGGTGCTGCCTCTTTGTTGGGAATCAAGATCGCAACACCTTCCTTCTCATCCCACTCATACCGCCCCTTCTCGAACGACTCCCTGTTTTGTGATTTTGCAGGTTGTATAACCAAAAGATAGTTATTTTTGGCATTTAACGACAGAGTCATTTTTATGCCGCCGCAATCTTTTTCATGGCATGGCAGGTAACCATAGAACACACCCCTGAATTTTCCGACAGACACCGCAGAGCCAAGGTGGGCGGAGTGATCCATGGTGCCGTGTTGTAATTCCCGAGCCTTCAGAGCTTTCTCCTGGATTTCCTTGTCCGTTTCAGCAACTGCGACATTCAGGGAAGATAGGAAGATACCAAAACCGATTAGAAACAGCTTTTTTGTGATGTTTGTGCCCAGTATTTTCATGGAGAAAGTCTCTTTCAATAGTAAGTCATGACGTGAATCTGGACGAGAACCCGCCGCGCCCACAGGCAAAATCGCCTAGCGCTTCATCATCTCAAAGAATTCCTGATTGGTTTTAGTGTCCTTGAGCTTCCCAATGAGAAATTCACTAGCTGCCATTTCATCCATGGGCTGGAGAATTTTACGGAGAATCCAGCACTTCTGAAGCTCGTCAGCGGGCACAAGATACTCCTCCCGGCGAGTACCAGATCGGTTGATATTGATCGCGGGATAGATGCGCTTTTCAGCAATCTTTCTTTCGAGGTGCAACTCGTTGTTACCAGTCCCTTTGAACTCCTCATAGATAACTTCATCCATGCGCGACCCGGTGTCCACCAAGGCAGTGGCAATGATGGTCAAGCTGCCGCCTTCCTCGATATTTCGGGCCGCCCCGAAGAACCGTTTTGGACGCTCCAAGGCATTAGCGTCAACACCTCCAGTGAGAATCTTGCCGGAAGCCGGGACCACGGTGTTATAGGCA
>SXQV01000116.1 GCA_005792805.1 Methylococcaceae bacterium
CTCAGGCGTGCCGGAGGGTGATCCCTGGCGATGATGTCGCCGCGCCCAAAAACAGGCATTTCGACCGAAAAACCTTGTCAAGCATTATTTTCAAGTTTTGACGCTGAATAGATACAAAGAATAGAAAGAAAAAATTTATGTTTGTTATTAGGCCGGAAAAATTCGGTTGATAACCTGAATTTATTTTTATTTTCAGTGGTTTGCGTTTTTGTTTTCCTGTGGATAAAGGCCGAATGGAGTTGTCCCATGCTGTGGATAAGTCGGCAGTTCCGGTTATGCTCGTAACGATCTACAGTTTATCCACAGTCGCCAATGTCATTTACCCACAAGCCGGGTTCAGTGCTTCAATCCAATTGAACCGGAACAAACAGCGTGTTGCTGCCGCGCTGTATCAGTAGCGCAAGATGTTTGCCGGCCCGTTGCGACAGTTCCAGTAATTGAGCCGCGTCCGTGATGGATTGGCCGTTGACCGCCAGCACGATATCGCCTTTGTGAATCCCTGCCTTGGCCGACGGGCCGCTGGCTTTCTCGACCATTAACCCACTCTGGACTTGTAAAGACTTTTGTTCATCGGGGGTCAGAGGACGTACGGCCAGCCCCAGGCGTCCGTGATCCGCTTTTTCCACATCCTTCTCTGCTGGCGGGGCAGATTTCTCTTCCAGCTCGGCCACGAGGACTTTGAGTTCGAGCGCGTTTTTATCTCTCCACACTTTAAGCATGGCTTCGCTGCCTGGCGTAAGGTCGGCGACTTTCGGCGGTAATTCGCGTGAATCCCTGACGGGTTTACCGTTTAGCTCAAGAATCACATCGCCTGGCTGGACCCCCGCTTTAGCGCCGGGGCCATCGGGCGGTACCATGCCAACCAGAGCGCCATTGGGATTGGGCAGACCAAACGACTCCGCCAAACTCTGGGTCAAATCCTGCACGGCAATGCCCAGTTTGCCACGGCTAACCCGGCCTTTTTCCAGCAGTTGCTGTTCCACGTTCAGCGCCACGTCGATGGGAATTGCGAATGACAGCCCCTGATACCCGCCGGTTCGGCTGTAAATCTGTGAGTTGATGCCGATGACTTCGCCCCGGGTATTCAGTAAAGGGCCACCCGAATTGCCAGGATTGACGGCTACGTCGGTCTGAATGAAGGGGACATAACCCTCTTCCGGGAGAGAGCGGGATTTTGCAGAAACGATCCCGGCGGTAACGGTATTTTCGAAGCCAAACGGTGAGCCGATAGCCAGCACCCATTCGCCTACGCGGGTATCGGCCGGCGAGCCAACCCGAACCGCCGGCAGGTTTTGTGCGTCGATTTTAAGGACAGCGGTGTCGGTCAGTTTGTCGGCCCCGACCACTTTGGCCGTGAATTCGCGCCGGTCCGCCAGTTTCACCGTCACCTCAGTTGCCCCATCCACCACATGGGCGTTGGTCAGAATCACGCCATCAGGGCGAACAATGAAGCCGGAACCCATGCCTTGCGACGGGGGTTCGTTTTCCGGAGGTGATTGAGGACCAAAAAATGGGGCAAAGGGGTCTCCATAACCAGGTCCGGCGGGTTCATCCTCCTTTTCAATGGGACCAGGATCGTGGCTGGTACTGATATTGACGACAGCAGGCCCGCTGTTAGCCGCGATGGCGGCAAAGTCGGCGAGCGTCGTGTCACCCGTTTGGGCAACGAGCGGCACTGATTCCATCGGGGCGACTGACTGGGCTGACGCTTCAGGGGCAGGCGGATTAAGCGTCGATTGGTGACGGTACAGTGTCACACCCGTTGCTAGAATTGCGACAACGGCAAGGCCAATCAGGCTCTGGCGCAGAGGGGTTGGGTCCATGATGATCTCCTGGGGGTAGACGGCTTGGAGCAGAAAAGGGCGCCTTCAGGCGTACTCGCCGAAGTGGCAATCCAATCTGCCTATTTCAAGACTGCCAGGAATGGCTCAAGTTCGAAATGTTTTTCTGACTCTCAGTCGAGCCGGGGGAGGGGTTAGGCTGCGCGGATTTTCTTTACTGCCCACTGATACATGAGGCTCGTGGAAAAGATGATTAGCGCCGCCAATCCAATCAGCAGAAGAATCTTGCGGAAGGCGAAGTCAATGAGGGCTTCACCATGGGCTTGTGTTTCACGCGACAACTTTGCCACCTGCTTCGCCAGGATTTCCATATTGGCTGGATCAAGGGTGGATTGAAACGTCTTGAGCGTTTCGGTCAGCCGTTGGGACATACGATTGATTTCAAGCGCTGTGGTGGCGTAATCCTTGATTTCAAAGGGGGGGGAATTGGGGTCGGAGGGCCATTTCTCGATATGCGTTAGCACCCCATTGAAGGTATCCAGAGCCTGTTGGGTGGAGTTCGCCATCTTTCCCCCCTCGGACAGCGTTTGCGCGAAGTTCCTGGAAAGATTCGATAGTCCTTCTTTCTCTGTTTTCAGCAGGTGCACCACTTTTTCCCGTTCGGTGGTCAGTTGCGCCGGGAATTTTTCCATGGTCAGGCTGAAACGATCAGCGGCTGAAGCCATCTGGGTGGTGCCCGAGATAAGTTCTTTGATCTGGGGGGCAGACGTCGCCCGCAGGGCGAGTAACTCCATCTGCCATTGCATGACGATCGGCATCCGTTGGCCGATAAATAGGGCGCGTTCGGCGAACAGCCGGGTTTCCGTAAGCTCGCGGGTGGCTGGATCCAGTCCGGATAGCGGATCAATATCCAGCAGCGCAAAAACACTGGAAGGCATTAAATCTTCTTTCTGTTTTTTACTGTTCTTGGTGACCTCACTCACCAGTTGAGTACTGGCAAAGGCTTCCAGCTCTCCCTCCGGGGTCGATGCGCTTTCATGCCATTGATTGATCGAATCGCGGAGTTCAGCCTGCATGCCCGGGGTGAGTACTCTATGGGCGATGGCCCAAATTTCTGCTTCCCTGGCTTCCAGCGTTTTCAGCATGGGTTCGGCGGAAGCTCCATAGACCTTGGGCAGCCAATAGTCCTGAACACGCCAGCGGGCACCGCTGGCGAGCACGGTCAGGGCGACCAGGTTGGCCAGCGCATTGGAGCCAGTAGCCAACCCGTAAACATCAGTGGCGAGAGTAATCTTGAGCGCCAGCAATTCTGAGCGTGGGATAGGTTGTTCATCACGCTTGAGTTTTTCCGTAGCCGCCGACGTAGACGTGACGAAGTTATCGGCAAACCTCAGCATGTCCTCCTGCAGGTCAACGGGATCAACAGGCTCCGTTTCCACCCCGCCAGGCAGGACGGCTTTCACGACTCGAACGGGAAGGTCGACCGTGGTTTGAATCAGCGAGCAGCCAGACACACCAATGACCACGGCAATGGCAAGGGAAGTGATCCGTCGGCAAAAGCGTCCCTGAAGGTGAAAGGTCATGGTGTTGGCGATTCAGGCGTCTGCTGGAGGAAATCAAAGTGAAAGGACTGTGACCCGGATTGTAACCGCTAAGCGGCAGAGAGGTCTCCCAACAGTCAGGTCAAGATCTTCAACCTGTCCAGTATTATTTGTGATGATGGCTACTGGGACGCTTGGTAACCTAAGCGGGCAGGGGATAATATTTACTCGCCAGGAACGGGCGTAAACTGGCAGCGTGAAGGAAGAAAATTCGCTCGACGTCCGGTGTAAAGGCATCCCATTACACACAACTTCAACGCTGCCACGTAACATACTGACTTTTAAAGCAAGGCGTGGTGTGTATCATGAGCTGGGCGGCGGAAGAATTCAAAGGTATCGACCTGGGCGATCGGCGTCTCGACAAGCGGATGGTACTGTTGACGGAACGTATGGCCGCCAATC
>SXQV01000117.1 GCA_005792805.1 Methylococcaceae bacterium
ATCTGACCGCCCGGCGCTGACATCGCTACCGCCAACGCCACGAAGGCGGAATAAAGATTGACGGTTTCAATTTCCACATTGCGAAGAAGCAGCCGGGAATCAGAGTTGCTTCCGATTTTTTTGTAAGGCGGGTTCAGTATGGCGTGCGTGAAATCGTATTTCTGAAACTGAATTGCGTTAACTGCTTCTTCAATAAAATCCTTTCCGATCACGTCAAAGGAGAGATGGCATTTTTGAATGTAGGGCAAAAGAGAGTGCTGAAGTTCGTTATGGATGGAATCGTCAAGCTCAAATGCTTTCAGGTGGATTTTTTTGAAGTCCAGGCTTCCAGTTACGCACCTTTCAAGAAAGGCACTCGACAGAGAACCAATTCCTGCCCCGGCATCCAGCAGGCGGCATTCACCGCTTGCCGCAGGGAAAAGCGCTGCCATAAATGATGCCGTGTTCGCAGGCGTAAGAAATTGCCCGAACTGCGATTTTTTCCTCGCATCGGTTCGCCCTGACACTTGCAAACGGGTTCGTTCAACAACTGATAGCAATTCGCGCCTCCTGATTTGCGCCCCGAACGTAAGGTTCGGCGGTCAGTCCCCAATCCTCAGGCCGGTTTTCTTGAGGATGCGGATACTGTAAAGAATGGCATGGGCGCGATTATGTTCGCCCAGGAGGCCGGCAATGGTCTCTGCCTTGCTCTCGACTTCGTCGCGACTGCGGCCATGAACCATGGCGAAGAGATTGTAAGGCCAGTCCGGTAGGTGTCGTGGGCGATGATAGCAATGGGATACGTAATCGAGTGCGCCGATAAGTTCCCCCAAGGCATCCACCTGCTCGTCCGGCACGTCCCAGACGGTCATGCCGTTAGCGGTGTAACCCAGCCGGTAGTGGTTGGGAACGGCACCGATACGGCGGATGACGCCATAATCGAGCAGATCTTCGATGCGCGCCATGACTTCATCTGCCGATAGCCCCAACTTTTCGGCAACAGCATGGTAGGGCCGAGGCACCAGCGGCAAACCCGCCTGGGTTTCACGGATAATGCGACGGTCGGTTTCGTCCAGGGTAATCATGCCGTCCATGTTTCAAACATCCAGCCGCAAGCCGACAAAATATTCCGTGAGTTTCGGCATGTCATACACCCGATAGCCAGTTATCCGCTCAATCTCATCGAGGATTTCGGTCTTGCGCTCAGGTTTTTCAGTGGCCAGAACAAACCACATATTAAAGGTATGGTCGCGTGCGTAATTGTGAGCGACCTCGGGGAAGGCGTTGACCTGTCCGGCGATCTGTTCGAAATCAGCGGCAGGGATTTCCATGGCGACAAGACTCAGGGCACCCCCAAGACGCTCAGCGTGGTACATGGGACCAAACCGGCTGAGCACCCCGGCATCGAGCAGGCCGCGCAACCCATCAATCAAGGCTTCCTCGCTCAAGCCCAGCCGTTCGGCAGCGGCAAGAAAAGGCCGTTCACAAACCGGAAAACCGCCCTGCAAGCCATTGATAATGGTGCGTTCGGTGTCATTCATGCGTATTGCCCATGCCTCACAGACGATACCATTCTGTTCTCGGGGATATAGCGTGCGCCCCGCTGTTTGAAACAGCGGGAGCTGAAGAGCGTCGCCGTCGGCCAGGAGGCCATTCCACAGTCATCGATGAGCTGACGGACTTGCGATTCCACGCGGTTGCGGTCCTGTCCGTGAATCATGCAGAACAGGTTGTAAGGCCAGTCTGGGCCTCGTCTCGGGCGGCGATAACAGAGGGTGACGAAAGATCGCTGACAAAGCTCTGCGGCAACCCGCCGCACTTCGGTATCGGGAACATCCCACACCACCATTGCATTGGCCAGATAGCCCAGACGACGGTGCCGGACAATCACGCCCAATCGTTTGATAAGACCTGACGTGCGCCATGCTTCCAGACGGGCGATGACTTCATCTTCGGTATAGCCGGCACGCTCACCCAAGGCGGCATAGGGGCGGGCCAGCAGGGGCAAGCCCTCCTGTAGCGCATGAAACAAGGCCAAATCGCGCGGATCAGCGAACAGTTCTTCGAGTCGTATCAAGTTCATGAGAAACCGGAAAACTCCAGAGGGAAGCCGAGGTCGATATGGAATTCTTCAAGCAACGGGAGACGCAGCACCGGTAAACCGGCCCGGTGCTCGATATGTCTGAGAACATCGTCCAGATGTTCCGCATGACTGGCATTGACGACAAACCAGAGGTTGAACCGGTGTTCCCGTTCATAATTGTGGTTAACTTCCGGTAGCGAGGACACCCACTCCGCAATCTCCCCCAATTGAGCTGGCGGAACCGCCAGCGCCGCGAGCAGACTGGCTCCAGCCGTGTTGGGTGGGATGATCGCGCCAATCCGGCTGATGGTCTGGTCTTCGGTCAATTCCCGGAGCGCGATAAGTACTTCGTCTTCCGTCACCCCGAGTCGCCCGGCGATCTCGGCGTAAGGCCTGGGCATCAGCGGAAAATCACGCTGAAAATCGTTCAATAACCGTTGCTGTATCGTCTGCTCTTGCACCAGATGCCGCGCTCAAAGTCCCAGCCGGTGTGCCCGCGAAGTAAAGAAAATGCCGCTGGGCTTGTCTGCTGGAAGGCGCGCCAGTTCCCGGAAGTTTTCGGTGTCATAAACCAGCACCCGATCGTCATCCCGGGCAGAGACCCAGACCTCCTGACCCTTGGGGGTGAACTCCATGTGGAGCACCGCCTTGCCCGGCGTCAGCCGCCTGACGACAGCAAGGTCGCGCGTGTCGATGACGTCCAGTCTGTCGTTGTCGGGCAAGGCAAAATTGACCCAGATCTGCCGCTCATCCGGGCGCGGAATGACGAATACCGGTTGACCGTCGAGCGCTATCTTGCGCACCACTTTCCACTCGCGCCGATCAATCACGAGCAGTTCGTGATGGCCGACGGCAGGAAGAAACCAGTAATCACCGATCAGCGCACGGCCTTCCAGATGAGGCATCTTGAATACCGGTAGTTTCGGATCATCCTTTGCGTATTCGGGAACAATTTTCCGGATGCCGGCATCGGGGTTCCATAAATCCAGCAAAGCCAGGCCATCCTCGCCGAAGAGGCCGGCGATGTAATAACGGCCCTCGGGTGAAATCAGCGCATCATAGGGTTCCTTGCCCGCCTTGAATTTCTGGATTTTCGGGTTTTTTGGATCATGCAGATCGGCCGTCCAAATCTCTCCGGCCTCAAAAAGGCTGAAGACAAATTTCTGACCTGGCGCATCAACCAGGCCGACCACCCTGGCTAGTTGGCCCTCACCATATTCAGCCTTGATATCGGCGACTTTCTCCAGCGTTTCGGCAGAAAACACCCGCACGCCGCCCGGATCATAGTTGGAAGTAGCGATCAAACGGCCATCCTGCGAGATAGCGCCACCCACACTGTTGTGAGCCTGTTCGACACGCTTGACGATCTTGTTTTCCAGCACGTCAACCTTGGTCAGCGCACCGTCACGGCCAAAGACAAAGGCGTAGCGTTCGTCCGGCGAATACACCAGGCTGGCATGGGACAGATCACCCAAGCCGGTAATTTTTCCGACCGCACGTCGAGAAGTCGTGTTGATGGCGGTCAGGTTTCCGGTTGCCCGCTCCACCACCAGCCCGATGTCACCCGTGCCACGTGGTTCAGCCAGCAGGGTCTGGGATAGGACAGCCAGCAGGACCAGGCCGATCGGATAACGCCCAGAAAAGAAACGAATGAAGTTACGCATCAGGGTCGGGTGGCGTCGTTGAACCGGGGCGGATTGTATTTGAGTTGTGTCACCAGCCAGTCGGCTTCCTCCCGAGATAGAAAGCGGCTCCAGGGGGGCATCGCGGTGCCGGGACGACCATTCAGAATGGTTCCCGCCAGCATCGCCTCGGACTTGCCTGCAAGCGCCGATGACAACAAGGCGGGCCCCAGCCCGCCCTGCAAAGTCATGCCATGACAGGAGCCACAGTCCTGATGGAGTAAATCAAGCAATGCCTGCTGCCGCTCCGGGGTCGGTGTGCTGACCTGCCCCAGCGCTAAAGCCGACACCAGCAAGGCAAAAAGACCAAACCGCACAAGTAATCAGGGCGTGGGCTTGAGGCTGGCGAAATAAGCCGCGATGTTCTCGATGTCCTTATCGAACAAGCTGGCTGCCATATTGTTCATGATCGGTGCTTTGCGGGTGCCCGTCCGGTAAGCCTTCAGCGCACTTTCAAGATAGGCGGCCTTCTGACCGGCCAGGTTTGGGAAAACATCCGATGCGCTGATGCCATTGACGCCATGGCAGGAGGCGCAGACAGATGCTGCCTTTTCCTTGCCTGCGGCCATGTCGGCCGCCTGGGCCATGCCAGGAGAAGTAACGGCCAGTGCCGCCATGATGAGTGTTTTATTCATGGATAGTGCCTCATTTAGGTTTAGACGTTCAGGCCGGGTGGTGGAGTACCACTCGACCTGGCTGTATTGGGCTGTTACAGATTTCCGGGGGCCAGTCCACGGGTCATGAATTTTGCCCGGGCGCGGGAGAAAATACCGGCCGGACTCTCCATCGTGAAGGCCGCGACACGCTCCAGGGTATTGGAGTCAAACGCGACCACCTCATCCCCGGTGTAACCGGCACTGACGAAAAGCAGCTTGCCGCTGGCGTTGTATTCAGGGAAATAAGCATGCCCTCCTACATCCAGCGTTCTGGCGACCTCCAGGGTGTTCTTGTCGATCAGCTGGATGGTCCGGGCGCGGCGATCCTTGCTGATGATATCCACCGCTACATAGGGGGCATTCGGGTGTGCGGCGGGCGACTCGGTACCACCGAGGACGGGCACCTGCTTCACGACCTCCATCTTGTCGAGATCCCAGACGCTGACGACTTCATGCTCGCAGTCACCAAAGTTGGTGCCGAACCCCAGGGTACGGCCATTGACCTTGACCACCGAGCCACCGCCAACATGTGGAACGCAACCGGCTGGCAGCTTTTTGATGATCTTGCGTTGCTCCAGATCGATAGCGGCAACGATACTGTCGTCGTAAGAGGCGATCATCAAATTTTTGCCGCCGTGAGAAAGGAACGCATCGTGGAGATGACGGCCGACATCGGTGATTTGCGTAACGGGATAATCGGGTTTATTGAGGTCAACCACCCAAACCTGGCCGGAATTTTCCAGCGCAATGGCAAAAATGTCGGCAAACGGAGTGCCGGTAATCATGCCGGAATCCGAGGTGACGAACTTGCCGTCCGGGTCAACTCCTTCCAGCTTGAAGTACTTCAGCGGTTCCAGCGTGTCAGCATTGAGCAACACCGCATTGTGCGGCACAAACGAACCGGCCATCAGGTATTTGCCGTCACGCGAGACGCCCAGCGCCGGGCCGTTCAGGCCGGTCTTGATCTCACGTACCACTTTCATGGAGTAAAGATCGACCTTGTACACCTCGGCAGTGTCGGTCTTCACGTAGGCCCAACGCGGATTCACCGGATTGAATTCGATGATATGTGCGGCTGTTTTGGTCGGTACCTCGCCCACCCTGGTATTGGTGGCACTGTTGATGAACACCGCTTGCGAACCCTCACCCCGGCCAAATCGGCCCCGGGCCGCCACACCGATAATGTCATCCAGATTGTCGATAGCGTAGCCGGGCTTGTCTGGCAGTGTTGATTCATCTGCCACGTGGATCTTCAGTGACTTTTTTATGTCGTCGATCGTCCACTGTGGGTCGAGCTTGTCGGTGCTGGAAATGTATTTGACCGCTGAGCGAATCTCCTCATCGGACAGCTTGCCGTAGAAGGGAGGCATCAGGGTGTCGAATGATCCTGCCATGATGATTGAGCGGAGCGAGGTGGGGCTGCGGCCTTGCAGACGTTCTTTGTTCAGCGCGGGGGCGAGATACCCCCCCAGATCGGCACCATGACAGCTGGCGCAGTTTTCCTCGAAAATTTTCTCACCGCGCGCGGCGTTGACTTGCGTGTCCTCTGCCGCATTGGCGCTGCCCGCAATCAAGCCCAGGAGGGTCAGGTAAATACCGGCGGCCAGGCCGCTTTTCTTTGAAGCAAGAGTCATCATTGAGGGGCTCCCGTGAACTCGAATTCGGGTGTTACTCATGCTCCGGATAAAACGATCCAAGCACGAGCAGTCGGTAGGTCAGTAATTGTTTCGCATCGAAACTGAGGGCAATTTAATGACCGGAAGCGGGGGTGTCAAGGGACTCATTTCGTTGCCTAGTAGGCCCACCAGGGGCCAGCGCCCCACATTCCCCAGTTCATCGCGGCATTCTCATTCATTTGAGCTGCCATGCGCTGTTCATCGGCGATTTGCTGTTGCACGGCAAATTGCTGATAACGCTGATAGGACGCCTCATTCCCCCAATAGACGCATTTACAGGTTGTCGCATCGGCGTAGACGTAATAAACGCCGCCATCCTTTTCATGGGGCACCAGCTTGTGCTGAGTCAGCGTCTGGAGATGAGCGCGTTGTTCGGGCGTATCCGCCAGTTTGATCTGAAAATTTGCTGCGGCGAGCAGACTCTCGGTCTTTATCGCCTCATTGGCTTCCATTGAGGCGCATCCCACGAAGGACAGCCCCGCCACGAAGACGACGACAAAACGCTGCTTTTTGATGAAATCTTTAATTGACAGTCGGGATGACATATTTCTAACCGCTCCACGTAACACTGGAATCAGGGTACCTAAAATACTTGCTTGCCAAGCCAGCCTGGCGGATGCCTGCGGGCCTTATTAAAATCAAAAAACGAAGTTCAAAGCATCCGGGTAAAGTCTAGCATCCGAGTTAAACCACCGAACACCTCCTCCTCATCGCGCCCGCCCAGCCGCGAATCGACTGTCTCAACCTCTGCGAGACAGATCCAGGCGTCATCATCCCTTCGGCGGGTGCATTAGAGCGCCGCGATTGCGTCGCGCAAATTTTTTATCGGGATCACGTTCAATCCCGGATTTTGACCTTTAACGATGTTCTTGGCCGGTGCCAGTGCATGAGCAAAACCATGCTTGGAGGCTTCCCGGAGACGCTCCTCTCCATTCTGCACGGGCCTTACTTCGCCGTTGAGCCCCAACTCTCCAAACACGACCCAGTCACGCGGGATCGGCCTGTCCCTGAAACTGGAGACAATCGCCAGCACCACTGCCAGATCTCCCGCCGTCTCACTCAAGCGCAGCCCCCCCACGAGATTGACGAAAACATCCTGATTCAGAATCGGCACACCGCCATGCCGATGGAGTATGGCTAACAGCATCGCGAGGCGATTGCTGTCCATTCCCACCGCCACCCGACGCGGAGTGGGCAGGTGCGATTCATCGACGAGCGCCTGCACTTCCACCAGCAGGGGACGACTCCCCTCGCGCATGACCATCACCACGCTGCCAGCAGCATCCTCATCACCCCGGGATAGAAAAATGGCTGAAGGATTACGCACTTCCTTGAGGCCGGTTTCGGTCATGGCGAAGACGCCCAGTTCGTTGACAGCACCGAAGCGGTTCTTGAACGCGCGAATAACCCGAAAACGGCTGCTGGTGTCGCCCTCGAAATACAGCACCGTATCGACCATGTGTTCGAGTACGCGCGGGCCAGCCAGTGCGCCTTCCTTGGTGACATGGCCAACCAGAAACACCGTGGTACCGGTCTGCTTGGCAAAACGCACCAGTTGCGCCGCACACTCTCTCACCTGCGCCACGGACCCCGGCGCGGACTGCAAGGCCTCGCTGTAAACCGTCTGGATGGAATCCACCACGAGATAGGCGGGTTTATGCCGATCTGCCGTTGCCAGAATGCGTTCCAGCCCGGTCTCGGCCAGAATTTGCAATGCCTCACATGGAAGATGCAAACGGCGCGCGCGCAAGCTGACCTGGCTGATGGATTCTTCGCCCGTGATGTAGAGCACACTGTGCTTGAGACTGAGCGCGGAAACGGTTTGCAGCAGCAGGGTGGATTTGCCAATACCTGGATCACCGCCGATCAGAACCGCCGAACCCGGCACCAGCCCGCCACCCAATACTCGATCAAACTCATCCAGACCACAGGGCGTGCGTTGAATTTCCTCCGCTTCAACCGTCGCGAGCGATACCGGCGAAGTCAGCGCGTGTCCCGCCGCACCGGCGTACCCCGCAAATCGCCCGGCTGCCGGGGGTGAACGATCCTCGACGCTCTCAACCAGACTATTCCACAAACCGCAGCCGGGACACTGCCCAGCCCACTTGCTCTGGACATGACCACATTCGGTGCAGCGATAGACGCCCTTTGGCTCCTTGCCGCGCCCTACCGCCATGGCTTCACTGCGGTGACCAAAGCGTTACCACCGTCACGATGCGGCACGTCCGGTTGTGCAAATCCCAAGGCGGCCATCTCATCCAGGGCGGGAGTGAATCGCATGACGTGCTCCTCGGATTCATCACTGAGAATGTGAGTAACCCATTGCTCAAGCAAATCAGGCCGATTCATCTCTCCCAGAAAAACGCGGAAATAGCCTCGAATCTCCTCCTGGATATTGCCAAGGTGCTGGGCGGGGTCATCCAGCGCATAGCGGTCACCATTGACGAATAGCCCACCGGGTTTCAGCACACGAAGAATTTCGGCGAGTACCTGGTGGCGATGACCGCAGAGAAAATTATGCAGGGTGTAAGCGCTGGCCACGATATCCATGGATGCCGCTGGCAATGACTGCAAGGCGCCCAGCGCATCGATTTCGCGGAATTCCAGACGACCTGTGGCTATCGGGCCCGCCAGATGTTCACGGGCCTGGGACAACATGGCGGGGGCATTGTCGACCGAGAGAATATGCGCGTCTGGCCGGTTGTGCAGCAGGATGTTCGTGGTGATGCCCGTTCCGCTCCCGAGTTCCAGCAGGGCCAGTGGGCCCTGAGTTTCCGGTCGATGCCAGTGACCCACAAACTCACCGACCCGGCGGCTCATCTCCGCCGCCGGCGGACAAACACGTATCAGAAGGTGATATTCCTCGGCGAAGCTGCCATAAAAGAGATGTTCGGCCTGATGTTGCTGGTTCATGGGTCAATGGGGTGGAGATTGGGTGGGCGGTGCCTGGTAGTTTATCCGGTAGATGGCCCCGGCAAGATCATCCGATACCAACAGGGCGCCATCCGGCGTTTGCAGGACATCGACGGGACGCCCGAGGACATGGCCATCGGGTCTCAGCCAGCCTTCAGCAAAGGCTTCCTCCGCTACTGGCTTGCCCGCATCATCAAAACGAACCATCGCAACACGATAGCCTTGCGGTTTTGTGCGATTCCACGAACCATGCTGAGCGACAAACAGCTGTTTGCGATAACTGGCGGGAAATTGGGTTCCGGTATAGAAGCGAATCCCGAGTGCGGCGACATGGGCAGGGAATTCCCATTCCGGCGACGTGAAACGGGCGCAAGAGGCCTGCTGGCCGAATTCCGGATCGGCCACAGCCTTACCGAAGCAATAAGGGAAGCCGAAATTCAGCCCCGGTGCTGGTACACGGTTGAGTTCATCCGGGGGAGTGTCGTCGCCGAGCAGGTCACGGCCGTTATCGCTTAGCCAGAGCTCCCGGTTGTCGGGATGCCAGTCGAAACCAACGCTGTTGCGTAATCCCCGGGCGTAAATCTCGAAGTGTTGCCCATCCGGATCAATCCGGGTCAGCGTGGCATAAGGGTCTTTTTCCGGTTTGCAGACATTGCAGGGCGCGCCGACTGCCGTATACAGCTTGTGATCCGGACCTGCCCGCAGATACTTCCAGCCATGATGCCTGTCG
>SXQV01000118.1 GCA_005792805.1 Methylococcaceae bacterium
ATCAGTAAGGCCGCTCTCGTCAAACGCATCAACCGCCAGTTGGCCCATCGCGGCCAGTCACTTCACCGCAATCGTTCAGCGGCCATGAAGGCCAGCATGGGGGAGTTCATCCTCGTAACCGGCCACAACATCGCCACCTGGCTGCCGGTCAATCTTGAGGAATTAGGTCGCGAACTCGGCGTACTGGCGGCGAATGAAGTTGTTGGGGGAAAGGGTCATGACTGATTTTGCACAGACCATTGCCGATACGGTGACCCGTGAGCTGACCCAGGGCAACGATGGCCCTTTGACGATTAAATCAGCCCATTTCCACGAGGCGCTACGCCTTGCCGCCGAGGCCGGAGCGGCCAAGGCCAGCGAAGAGGCTCAACGGGTCGTGAGCGGCTTCTTGGGGCCGTTGATGGGCAGCACTATGGCGCTGGAGGGCATCGCTGACGCCGCTGACACGCTGTTGCAGCAGAATCCAGAGCAAGGCGGCTTCATGCTGGCCGAACTGGTCACGTCAGTTCGGTTGCGGCTGGAGTCAGCGACCGAGGAAATGGAACTTTGGACGCGGGAGGGGGGTTATGACGCTGCACATTAAAAAGCCGCGACCCGAGAGGAATCGGGACACGGCTCAGGGGAAAATCAACGGGGCTATTTTATCACCATCACCCGCTGAGGGGCTGTTGGAACGACTCGACCGGGTGAAAGCCACCGGACCAGGCACATGGACGGCAAGTTGTCCGACCTCCGCGCACAGGCACGGCGATCGTTCTCGCGGATTATCGGTTCGCGAGAGCGATGACGGGCGGGTGCTAATTCACTGCTTCGCCGGGTGCGATGTGGCCGATGTGGTGAGCGCTATCGGTATCGAGTTGGCTGACCTGTTCCCCCAGCGGGCTATTGAGTATCCAGCCTTTTCACCGAAGAACGGCTATTTCAGCCAGCCGAAACCGAAGCGAATACCGAGGCGCGATGTGCTGGAGGGCATTGAGCTTGACCTGCGAGTCTGCTCTTTGGCGTTCGCCGATCTGGCAAACGGTAAACCATTCAGCCAGACCGATGCCGCCCATATCTCGCGGACGGCTTTCCACCTGGCCGATGAGATCAGCGAGGTGCTTCATGGATAAGTATTACCGTAAGGCCGGTGCAGATATGGGCGGGCAGCACAGAGCCAAGGTCAACCTGATTTGTGGTGCCGATATACGCCCGGAACCTATCCGCTGGTTGTGGGATGAATGGCTTGCGGCTGGAAAGTTCCACGTCCTGGCTGGCCCACCCGGCACCGGCAAGACGACGATTGCCAGCGCACTGGCTGCCACCCTGTCATGTGGCGGACGTTGGCCAGATGGGACCAGGGCAGAGGCCGGAAACGCGCTGATCTGGTCTGGCGAAGATGACCCCAAGGACACCCTGGTTCCCCGGATGCTGGCCTGTGATGCCGATATGTCTCGCGTGCATTTTGTGGGCGGCGTCAAGGACGGGGAGGATTCGATAGCCTTCGATCCAGCCGAGCATACCGACCTGCTCGCGGCAGCGGCAGCCCGGATTGGTGGGATAAAGCTGCTGATCGTTGATCCCATCGTTTCCGCCGTAGCAGGCGATAGCCACAAGAATGCGGAAGTCAGGCGCGGGTTACAGCCATTGGTGACACTGGCGGAGCGGCTGGATTGTGCCGTGCTGGGTATCTCGCACTTTTCCAAGGGTACATCAGGCCGCGATCCGGTTGAACGTGTCACCGGATCAATCGCATTCGGCGCATTGGCTCGCCTGGTGTTTGCCGCCGCCAAAATGCCCGATGCCGACCAGGAAGGCGGGGGCCGGATTTTCGTCCGATCCAAGTCCAACATTGGCCCGGATAACGGAGGCTTCCGTTATGACTTGGCACAGATTGAGCTGGAGGACTACCCCGGCGTGTTTGCTTCTCGGTTGATGTGGGGCAGTGCGCTTGACGGTAACGCCAGGGAGCTGCTGGGCCGTGCCGAGGCCGCACCAAAAGATGAAGCGCAAGCAGACGAAGCAGACGCACCAGAAGTCGATACTTGGCTGAAAGACTTTTTGACGCACGGCCCGAAAACGGCAAAGGAAGTTTTCGCGGCTGGCCGCGATGATGGATACAGCCGCGATCAGCTAAAACGGGCGAAAGATCGTATTGGCGTCACGTCCGGAAAACAGACTTTCACCGGACCCTGGTCATGGTTATTGCCGGAGGGAACTTTCTCCGAAGAGTGCAGCGATTTACCGAACAAAAAACAGGCGCTCCCTTCGCTCCCTTCGCTAGAACCCACGGATGACGCGGCTTCCAGGGATTGCACTCTTGGTACTGCTGATGCTCCCTTGCGCTCTTCGCCAGAAGCCAGTAACCACGCGGGTTACAGCGATTCTGAAATACGAAGGGAGCGAAGGGAGCACGTTTCCCAGAGTGCAGAGAAACCCGCTCCCTTGGCAGGCGACTGGGAGATGTTCTGATGGATGCCTTCGACTTTATCCGGCGTATCGAGTGTGCCGGGTTTGCCGTCGCACTCACCAGAGGCAGCCTGGCCGTTAGCCCGGCATCAGGCCTCAACGACAAGCAACGCGAGTTCATCCGTTCGCACCGAGATGAGCTTGTCGCTGCACTCAGATCGTCAGAAACCCTCACCGACTCAGAGGGCGGACATGATCTTGAACCCGCCAATGACCCCCCGATCACCGTTGAATGTTGGACACCACTGGGGCATCCCGTCCGGGTTACAGCGGACTCGCCCGAACACGCCGAATGGATTCGGCAATCCAACCCAAGGCCGCCCCTCACCGTCCGCTGCACCGACTGCCATCATGCCCGCATCGATGGGGGTATTGCCCGCTGCAAGGCGGGGGTTGAATCCGGTTTGCCGGTTGGGGGTTATTGGGCGACGGATACTCACCCTTGCCCCTGGCATTTCAAAAGCCGAGACCCACCCGCAATAACAACGCAATAACAGTGCAATAACAGTAAACTATCCACTTCAATCAATCCAATAGGTGTCACATCCATGAAGACCGTTACCAGACCGTTTTATCCATTTCATCGATTCAGGAAAATACCCCTATGTCACTCTCCGTATCCGATACGGGCGGCTCGTTCGAGCTACCCCCCCAAGGTGTTCATGTTGCCCGTGCTTACCGGTTAATCGACCTCGGTACTCAAACGTCAA
>SXQV01000119.1 GCA_005792805.1 Methylococcaceae bacterium
GACAGCCGTTTCGCGGGTCTGCTGTTCTTCTTCGACGCCGACGGCAAGCGCACGATCACCCAGATCGACGCCCCGCTCATCCCGTCGTTCATGTAAGTCTGAAGGGTGTCAGGTTCGCCTGACACCCGAAAGGCCCACATGGGAACACAAAAGCCCCTCATCGCAAGATGAGGGGCTTTTTTAGTGGTGCGCCCGGCGGAGTAATGAAAGTTCTCTGCCCACCCTTGGCAAGGGAGGTTAGAAGCATCCGACCACACTATCAGTGTGTCGGTTATGCGCTGGGTTCACTGCACGATTTGAAGGGTAAACCGATTGGGACCGAGTTAAAGCGCAACAGGCAAGAGATGAGGATTGCGGGTATGGCTAGACCAGAGCACTAGCCTGTTTATCCGCGTGGTAGGAAGATCGAACCATGGGCGCACTCGCAACTGAAGTGAATCCCAGGCTTTTAGCGGTCGCTGATAGGTCGTCAAACTCCTGGGGCGTTACGTAGCGAGTGACAGGAAGGTGGTCTCGACTTGGCTGCAAATATTGACCGAGGGTTAACATGTCGCAACCATGGGTTCGAAGGTCAGCGAGAACGGTGACGATCTCATCAATAGTTTCGCCTAGCCCGAGCATTAAACCTGATTTCGTGGGGATGTGTGGTTGGATTAGTTTGAATTCATGAAGTAAGGAGAGCGAGGTCGGGTAGTCAGCCCCGGGACGAACCGCCTTATAAAGCCGCGGGACCGTTTCCAGGTTGTGGTTGAACACATCTGGCGGTTCATTTTTGAAGTGGTTCAGTGCGACAGGGTGTCTTCCTCTAAAGTCAGGCGTAAGAATCTCGATGCGCGTGGATGGTGATGCGCTCCGGATGGCGCGGATGCATTCAGCAAAGTGTTTTGAGCCGCCATCAGGTAAATCATCGCGATTGACCGAGGTAATAACGACATACTTCAAGTTGAGTTGCCGAATGGTTCTGGCGAGAAGGTTGGGCTCATGAGCGTCAGGAGCCTGCGGACGGCCATGAGCAACATCGCAGAAAGGGCAGCGACGGGTACAAAGGTCGCCAAGAATCATGAAGGTGGCGGTGCCCTGAGAGAAGCATTCAGATAAGTTGGGACATGAGGCTTCCTCGCAAACGCTATGAAGTTGGTTCTCGCGTAATACCTGTTTAACTTTACCCACCTTTTGCGCGTCACCCAGGCGCGTTCTTATCCACGCCGGTTTTGGAGGTGTCTCATCGCCCGCTATTACTTTAATGGGGATACGCTTTAGTTTCTCGGCATTCCTCTGGTGGGTGTCAGGTGTCGAGCGCGAGGGGGCATTTAGGTTGGGAGGGTTACTCATTGGCGCGTTTTGGGTGCGAGGCGCGAGATTCGTGCTTGATTCAGATTTTTAGACCTGTGGATGGCCGATGGCTTCAATTAGCGCCGCCGTGAGAGCCGGAGCCATTGCTGAAGTATCGCTTGAGATTCCAAGAGCTTCCAGGCTAGTGACGTTAAGTCCGCTATAACCACAAGGGTTGATGGCGGAAAAAAAGTTGAGATCCGGATTAATGTTCAGGCTGAGACCATGGTAAGTGCATCCTCGGATGACGCGAAGACCGATAGAGGCGATTTTACTACCATCAACGTAAACACCTGGTGCATTAGGCAGGGTGGTGCCGACGATTCCATAGCATCCAAGCAACTTAACCACCGCTGCTTCGAGACAATTTACGATGGTCCTGATGCCTTTGTTCATGCGGCGCAGGTCCAGTAGGGTATAGGCAATCAGCTGCCCGGGGCCATGCCAGGTGATTTGTCCGCCCCGATCCGTTTTAATTAGTGGGATGGCGATGGGTCTGAGCAGATGTTGTGGATCCCCGTTCATCCCTAATGTATACGTGGCCGGGTGTTGAAGCAGCCAAAATTCATCTGGTGTCGTTGTCATGCGGGTCTCGGTAAAGGTTCGCATATTCTGCCAGGTGGTCTGAAAGTCGGCGCAACCCAGATTGTGGATACGAGGGGTAATCAATGCGGTGTATCAAGAAATAGTTTGGCCAGGCCCAGAAAGATGAAGAAGCCCATCCCATCTGTCACTGCAGTCAAAAGCACACTGGTTCCAATGGCCGGGTCCAGTCCCATGCGGTGGCGGAGTAGAGGAATGGCAAGACCGGTCAGGGCGGCAACAAGCAGATTGAGTAGGGTGGCACCCGCCATGACTACGCCTAAATCGAAACTGGAATAGAGCCAATAAGCCAAAAAGCCCAGAACAGAACCCCAGACTATCCCATTGAGTAGACCGATGACGAGTTCTTTGAGGATAAGTCGGCGAATATTGGTATCGCTAATTAGCCCAAGCGCAAGCGATCGCACAATAAGAATGCTGGTTTGATTGCCGGTGTTGCCGCCGATACCGGCGACGATCGGCATCAGGGAAGCCAGGGCGACAATTTTTACTATGGTGTCTTCGAAAAGCCCGATTACGCGAGTGCTGGCAAATGCGGTAATTAGGTTGATTCCCAGCCAGAGCCAACGGTTCTGGGCGCTTTTCCAGACGCTTGAGAATATGTCTTCATCTTCACGCAGACCGGCCTCGCTCAGTCGTTCCTCGTCGGATTTACGGCGTATCAAATCGACAATTGCGTCGATGCCCAGCCTGCCTTGCAGGCTATGATTTTCGTCAACAACCGGCGCTGACAGCAAATCATAGCGCTCGAAGGCGCGAGCGGCGTCCTCTGCGTCATCGTCCAGCCGGAAGTGCACAACATCCCTTGCCATGACGGACGCGACGGATTGTTCCGAGTTGTTGGTGACCAGCCGTTTTAGTGATAACACGCCTTTAAGGACGTTATTTTCATCAACAACGAACAGTTTGTCAGTGTGCTCCGGGAGTTCGCCACGCTGGCGGAGGTATCTGAGTACAGCGCCAAGCGTGGTATCGGCCCGGATGGTTACCATGCCAAAATCCATGAGGGCAGCAACGCTATCGCTTTCAAATGCCAGAACGGATTGGAGTCGTTCGCGGTTCTGGTCATTTAGGCTTTGCAGTAGTTCCTGCATGACATCTTCGGGGAGGTCAGGGGCAAGATCTGCAATTTCATCAGTGTCGAGCTGCTCGGTTGCCGAGAGTAGCTCATTTTTGTCCATTGACGAAATCAGGGTCTCCCTGACCGCATCGGAAACATCCAGAAGGATTTGTCCGTCCAGATCGGACTCCACCAAATTCCAGAGGGCCAGTCGTTGATCTACAGGAAGGGATTCAAGGATGTACGCGATGTCAGCAGAGTGCAGGCCGTCTAGCTTTTGCTTGAGGGCAACCTGATGGCGCTTGTGCATCAGGGTTTCCACTAGATCATGGTGGGGCATCGCTTGTTGATGGACGATGGCTTCTTCGAGTCTCTGCTTGCTGAGTAGCTCGATGATTTCACTAAGGTGCTGCCGGAGATGTTCCTCGGGTGGGCTGTTGATAGGGTCGGCCAAGGTCATCTGAATAGCAGCGGGATTTTGTTGGGCCTGATGCTTAGAGGGCCATGGTGACATCCGGGCAGGCTGTGAGGCCCTGATAAATCGCATCCAGCTGTGATTTGCTGGTGGCAGTGATGGTGACAGTGACCGCATCGTACTTGCCGCCCCGACTCTGACGGCATTGGATCGACTCTGACATGATCGGGTCCGTGTGGGGTTGAATGATGGACAGTACCTTGTCTATAAAGCCTTCTGCTGATGGGCCGAATGCCTTGATCGGAAAGTCACAGGGAAATTCGAGGAGCGTGTCTTCGGATGTGCCGGTCATTGAATTTTCCACGTGTCTTGATTTGGAGGGTTTGGTTGCTTGGCAGCAACACGTGATGTGCGGGGCTGAATTTAACCGATGAGGCTTTATGTCCTGGTTGAGGGGGCTTCCCTCAGTGCTCGTTTGTAGTCCTGATAGGCGGACTGCAATGTCTTCCAGGTTTTTCCCGGTATGCCACCACTTATGAATTTTCCGTCCAATTCGATGACCGAGAGAATCTCGCGGGTCGAGCTGGTGACCCAGATTTCATCGGCATTTTTCAGTTCGGCGATATCAAAATGTCGTTCTTCCGTTGGGATGCCCAGATTTTTTGCCAAATCAAGAACAAGATCGCGCGTAATCCCGGGGAGAATGGTGTCACCCTTCGGGGGGGTGATGATTTTTCCGCCGCTAACAATCATGATGTTGCTGGCCGCCCCTTCTAGTACCTGACCATCACGAACCAGAATGGCTTCTGCTGCTCCTTGGTCGACGGCTTCTTGGCGAAGCAGAATGTTGGCCAGTAGCGTGATCGCTTTGATATTGCAGCGATCCCAACGAATATCGCTGACCGTGATGGCTTTTATCCCATCCAGCGGAATTGGTGCTATGGGTGTGCACATCACGAAAACGGTGGGAGTGATTTCGGCGGGGATCGAGTGATCACGTTTGTTCGCCGCGCCGCGGGTGACTTGAAGGTAAATCTGTTGATCTGCCGTGCCTGAAATCAGTCGATCAAAAATAGCGCTCCACTCTTTGTCCCCTAATGGCGACTTCATTTTTATCGCTGCCAGGCTTTGATCGAGGCGGCGTAGGTGCTCGTCAAGTCGAAGGGGTTGTCCGCCGTAAACGGGGATGACTTCATAGATGCCATCACCAAATAGAAACCCACGATCCAAAACCGAGACTTTTGCCTCATCGACCGGAACAAACCGGCCGTTGAGATAGACCTGCAAATCTTGAGATGACATTGGGCCGTGACTCCTAGTTCTTGATCATCATGGCGACTTCATCGAGCAGGCGTTTGAATATCCCGCCCTTTTCAACGGATTCAAGCGCCACTAGATCTTGTCTCGCAATGATTTCATTGTTTTGGGTGATCTTTACTTCGCCAAGCTTGTCCCCGGCATGGACGGGAGCCACACTTTTGTTGCCAACCTCCATGCTGGCCGTGAGTGTGTCGTACTGACCTTGCGGAAAGGTGACGTAGAAGTCCTGTTTGAGGCCGGCAGGAACTAGGGACTCTGACCCTTTCCACACATGAGCGTCTGCTAGCTTCTCGTTAGCCTTGTAGATCGGACGAGTTTCGAAATACTTGAACCCGTAGTTGAGTAGCTCGGCATTTGTAGAGGCTCTGACCTGATCGCTTTTCGTGCCCATGACGACTGAAATTAGTCGCATATCATTTCGTACTGCGGAGGTGACGAGGCAATACCCCGCTCCCTCGGTGTGTCCGGTTTTTACGCCATCTACCGTGGGGTCAGTCCACAATAGACGGTTACGATTAGGTTGCTTGATTTTGTTGTAGGTGAATTCTTTGAGGGAATGCCATTTGTAGAATTCTGGAAATTCTGTGATGAGGGCGCGGGAGATCGTTGCCATGTCTCTGGCGCTAGCGTAATGCCCCGGGTTGGGTAACCCCATACTGTTTACATAATGGGTATTGGTCATACCCAGTCTGTGCGCATTCTGATTCATGATTTCAGCGAAGGCGGCCTCTTCCCCCGCGATTCTTTCCGCCAGAGCGATACTCGCGTCATTGCCCGAAGCGACAATCATGCCCTTGAGCAGATTTTCGATGGCTACGGAGCTGCCTGGTTCGGCAAACATGCGGGACCCTTCCAGCTTGGCGGCTTTCAGGCTGATCGGTACCATATCGTCGAGCTGAAGCTTTCCTTGGGCGAGTTCCTGAAAAGTAATGTAGGCCGTCATGATTTTGGTCAGGCTGGCAGGTTCCAGTCGCTCATCGGCGTTCTGCTCGGCCAGCACCCTCCCGCTTTTTGCGTCCAGAAGAATGTAAGCCTTTGCGGCGATCGCCGGTAGTGCCGGAGTGACAGGCGCTTCAGTCGTTGCGGCATACGCTTTTAAGAAAAAGGAGCCGATCAAGACGAAGGTGTAGAGTCTGAAATTCACAGTGCTTAAGCCCTTTCGGGATTCAATAAATTGAGGTCGATTGTAGCATGGCCTGGGTCATGAGGCCTTGCGGGTTTTGGCTTCAAAGCGGTTCAGCTTTGTTGGGTCATGGTGTAATGTAGTCAGCTGTTTTTTAGCTTTTTTAACGAGTGTTCCTCTTTTTTATCATGTTTTTCACCGATAGATTTGATGTCATCGTGGTGGGTGGGGGTCATGCTGGAACTGAGGCGGCGATGGCGGCGGCTCGCGCTGGTTGCCGTACTCTGTTGCTGACGCAAAATATCGAGACGCTTGGGCAAATGAGCTGTAATCCCGCGATTGGTGGGATCGGCAAGGGGCATCTGGTGAAAGAAATCGATGCCCTGGGTGGGTTGATGGCAGCGGCGGCTGATCGGGCTGGCATACACTTTCGGATACTGAACGCCAGTAAGGGGCCGGCGGTGCGTGCCACCCGCGCCCAGGCTGATCGGTCTCTGTATCGGGCGACTGTGCGCCAGGCGCTTGAGGGGCAGTCCAACCTCAGGCTGTTTCAGCAGTCGGTGGCGGATCTGATTATCGAAAATCACCGCGTAGCCGGGGTGGTTACTGAAGTTGGGCTGCGCTTTGCGGCTTCTTGTGTGGTGCTGACCGTGGGGACCTTTCTCGCTGGCCGCATCCATATTGGCCTGGATAACTACGAGGGTGGACGCATGGGGGACCCTCCTTCGAACGAGCTTGCTTCGCGCCTTCGTGATATGGCTTTCCGCGTGGGGCGCCTGAAAACGGGGACCCCGCCGCGGATTGATGGCCGATCCCTCGATTGGTCGGCGATGACCGAGCAGCCCGGTGACGTACCTGTCCCGGTGTTCTCTTTTTTGGGTGGGCGGGACGATCATCCGCCCCAGATTTCTTGTTATATCACCCGCACTAACGAGCAGACCCATGACATCATCCGCTCCGGGCTGGATCGGTCCCCGATGTACGCTGGCGTTATCGAGGGGGTCGGGCCGCGGTACTGTCCCTCCATCGAGGACAAGGTAGTTCGGTTCGCGGACAAGGATTCGCACCAGATTTTCGTTGAGCCTGAAGGACTCAACACCCGGGAAATCTATCCCAACGGACTTTCGACCAGCCTGCCTTTCGATGTTCAGTATCGTGCTATCCGGTCGATCAAAGGGTTTGAGAGTGCTCATATCACCCGGCCGGGGTATGCGATTGAGTATGACTACTTTGATCCCCTTGACCTCCATGCCTCCCTTGAGACCAAGCCCTTGCCGGGCTTGTTCTTTGCTGGCCAGATCAATGGTACGACCGGGTATGAAGAGGCGGCGGCGCAGGGATTGGTTGCGGGCATCAACGCGGCTCTATTGGCTCAGGGGCACCAATCGTGGTCGCCAGGTCGGAGCGAAGCCTATATCGGAGTGATGATTGATGATCTGATTACGCGGGGAACGATCGAGCCTTATCGAATGTTCACGAGCCGGGCCGAATATCGGCTGCTCCTTCGGGAAGACAATGCGGATAGCCGCTTGACGCCAGTGGGTCGTGAGTTGGGTTTGGTGGATGATGTCCGGTGGGCGGCTTTCGAGGCAAAGCAGTCATCCGTTGAGGCCCTTAAGTTATCGTTGAGCGCACGTCTGGTGCGACCGAATTCACCCGAAGCCTTGAGGGTGGAGCCGGTTCTCAGTGCCCCGATCAGCCGGGAAGTCAGTCTGCTAGACCTTATTCGGCGTCCCGAGTTGCGTGTTGATCATGTGCTGGCGTTTTGCCCTGACTTGCCGAATTCACTGGATGGGCAGGTGCTGGAGCAGGTGGAGATTCAGGCCAAGTATCAGGGCTACATTGATCGACAGCAGGCCGAAATTGATCGTCTGCAGCGTTACGATCACTGGCGGCTTCCCGAGTGGATGGATTATTCGGGTGTGAGTGGTCTCTCGAATGAAGTTCGCGAAAAGCTCGGGTCGCAACGGCCTGAAACTGTAGGGCAGGCTTCGCGGATTCCGGGTATCACCCCGGCGGCTGTTTCCTTGCTGCTGGTTCATCTAAAGAAGAAAAGCGCATGACTGTTGGCCAGGCATTGACGGATCGGTTGCTGGGCGGTTTGGATATTTTGCGGCTGTCCGCGACTTCCGGGCAGGTCGAGTCCTTGATCCGCTTTCTGATGTTGATTCAGAAGTGGGGAAAGGCTTACAACCTCACGGCCATCCGGGAAATTTCCGGGGCGATTGATCTTCATTTGCTGGACAGTCTGACGGTCAGCCCATTCCTCTGCGGGGATAGGGTGCTTGATGTGGGGACGGGGGCCGGATTGCCGGGAATCCCCCTGGCCATAACAAATCCTGATAGGCAGTTTGTTTTGCTTGATAGCAGCGCCAAGAAAATCCGCTTTGTCCGGCATGCAATTATGGAGTTAGGGTTGGTTAACGTGGAGGCGGTAGCGGCTCGGGTTGAGGATTATCGGCCAGGGGCCGGTTTCGATACGGTTCTGGCCAGGGCTTTTGCCAGCTTGTCAGATATTCAGTCGATGACGGCTCACTTGTTGAGGTCCGGTGGCCGAGTTCTGGCGCTGAAAGGGCGTTATCCCCGGGATGAAATAGAGGCCCTTCAGGGGGCGGGCGATGTGCGGGTTCATGCACTCGCCATTCCTGGTTTGGGTGTCGATCGGCATCTTGTTGAGCTTGAGGCGGGATAGCGTATGGGCAAGATTGTGGCTGTGGCCAATCAGAAAGGCGGGGTTGGAAAGACGACGACTAGCGTTAACCTGGCGGCCTCTCTGGTTGTTATGGGGTATCGGGTATTGTTGGTCGATCTGGATGCCCAGGGTAATGCCACTATGGGTTGCGGGGTCGATAAGCATCATCTGGCGAGTTCGGCCTATGAAATTCTGACGGGAAAGGCTTTCATTGGGGATGCCATCGTCAACGTTGATCCTGATGGGCTGGATTTGTTGCCGGGCAATTCGGATCTGACGGCCGTGCAAGTCGAGCTGGTGGATCGTATTGGTCGGGAGCGGGTGCTGGCGGAGGCGCTGGCGTCCTGTCGCGACGAGTATCACTTCATTATCATCGACTGTCCGCCTGCGCTAAATATTCTTACGCTAAACGCCTTGGTCGCGGCGGACAGCGTGCTGATTCCGATGCAGTGTGAGTACTACGCACTGGAGGGGCTCTCCGATCTGGTGGATACCTTGCAGAATGTACAGGAGATGGTGAATCCCGATCTCCATATCGAGGGTCTATTGCGAACCATGCATGATGCGCGGAGCCGCCTTGGTGCGGATGTATCGGCGCAGCTTCTGGAGCATTTTGGGCGCGATGTGCTTGATACGATTGTGCCGCGGAATATCCGTTTGGCGGAGGCGCCCAGTCATGGTCAGTCGATCGTCAAATACGACAAGGGCTCTAAGGGTGCGATAGCCTATCTAGCGCTGGCCGAAGAAATTGTCCGGCGCAATCAGTGATATCAAATAATACTTACGGTTAACTTCATGTCGGTACCAAAGAAGAGGGGTTTGGGGCGGGGGCTGGATGCGCTTCTGGGCGGGGCAAAGCTTGAAAGTGCCACTGATCGGTTGAGGGTTATATCTATCGAACGGCTGAAGCCTGGGGCTTTTCAGCCCCGTAAGGAGATCGACTCTGTCAAGCTGCAAGAGCTTGCCGACTCAATTAGTGCGCAAGGTGTCGTGCAGCCGGTAGTGGCGCGTGAAGTGTCCGTGGATCAGTTTGAGATCATCGCTGGAGAACGGCGCTGGCGGGCGGCGCAGTTGGCGGGACTGGGTGAAATTCCGGTTATCGTCCGCAAAGTGTCGGATCAGGCGGCTGTGGCGATTGCGCTAATCGAAAACATTCAGCGTGAAGATTTGAACGCCATGGAGGAGGCGGAGGCGTTAAAGCGTTTGTTGGACGACTATCGTATGACGCATCAACAGTTAGCGGATGCGGTAGGGAAGTCGCGGGCTACGGTGACCAATCTCCTGCGCCTCAATGAGCTGCATCCCGAGGTCAAGGGCTTGCTTGCGTTGGGTCGAATTGAAATGGGGCATGCGCGGGCACTTCTGGGACTGGCGATTGATGCTCAGGTGTCGGCGGCATTGCGGGTCATTGATCGGGGGTTGACGGTGAGGGCCACCGAGTCGCTGGTGCAGGAGCTGCGGGAGGGTAAATCAGTCCAGAAGTCTTCGGTCAGCCTTTCCAAAGATCCAGACATTCGCCGCCTTGAGGGTGATATCTCCGAGCGTATCGGTGCGCCGGTGATCATTCGGCATGGTAATCGAGGTGCCGGTCAGGTCATCATCAAGTACAGTAGTCTCGATGAGTTGGATGGGGTGCTGGCTCGGTTTCAAAAAGACTTTGATCGTTGAACTGTGACGAAGTCGCTGATATGATGCTACCCTATTTGCTGTAGCAAAACGAATGGCCGCCATGCGGTTTTTTGCTGTCGTGCGCTGGGTGCTGATGGCTCAGGCGTGGGGTATGTTGCTCCTCGTCTCGTCGGTCTGGTTGGTGTCTGGTCTGGAAAATGCCGGATGGTCTCTGTTGGGTGGGTTGATCGCCTTCCTGCCTAACGTGTACTTTTCTTTCAGATTCGGGATGCGCGACGATGGTCGTACGGCAAGGCAGGTGGCCAAGGCTCTGTACGGTGGCGAGGTTGTCAAGGTGTTGCTGACGGCAGGCCTTTTCGCATTGGCCCTTCAGTTGCCAGGCCTAAGGTTTCTGCCTCTTTTGAGCGGTTTTGTTGTTGTACTGACGGTCTTCTGGTTCGCGCTCCTGGTGCGCGGCTCACATTTGTAAACAGGTAACTGAGCATGGCAAGTGAAGCGCACGGTGGTGGAGCTACCGGGTATATTGTTCACCACTTGACTCCTTTGTCGGTGGGTGAGGGCTTCTGGACGCTACACCTTGATACGCTTTTTATCTCGGCGGTTCTGGGTGGAATCTTCCTCTTGGTTTTCAAACGTGTTGCCGATAATGCAACGGCGGGCGTGCCGGGGGGTATGCAGAACTTCGCTGAAATGCTGGTGGAGTTCGTTGACACGCAGGTGAAGGACGCTTTTCATGGTAAAAGCGCCTTGATTGCACCGTTGTCGCTGAGTATCTTTGTCTGGATCTGGCTCATGAATTTCATGGATTTGATTCCTGTGGACTTGCTGCCAATGGTGGGGGCTGTTCTGGGGTTGGAGTACCTCAGGGTGGTGCCCAGTACGGACTTGAATGCGACGTTTGGCATGTCAATCTCTGTGTTTCTGCTGATTATCTTTTACAGCATCAAAATCAAGGGCGGCATTGGTTTCGCGAAGGAGATGCTGCTAAACCCTTTCGGAAAATGGATGATTCCGTTCAACCTGCTGCTCAAGGTGGTTGAAGAGGTGGCGCGCCCGGTTTCTCTGGCGCTGCGACTCTTCGGCAATATGTATGCGGGTGAGTTGATCTTTATTTTGATCGCATTGCTGCCTTGGTTCATCCAGCCGATACTGGGCTTCCCTTGGGCGGTGTTTCATATTCTGATCATTACCTTGCAGGCCTTCATTTTCATGGTGTTGACCATCGTTTATCTGAGTCTGGCGCACGAAGACCACTAACCGACTTTTTCTTTCAATCACTGCTTGTCCTCCGGAGGAACAATGGAAATCGCATCAATCGCCAATGTACAGGGCTTAACCGCTATCGCTGTGGGCATCATTCTCGGCGCCGGCGCACTCGGAACTGCCATTGGCTTCGGTATTCTCGGCGGTAAGTTTCTGGAGGGCGCGGCTCGCCAGCCTGAGCTGGTTCCGTTGCTGCAGGTTAAGATGTTCATTGTGGCCGGTCTCTTGGACGCCGTCACCATGATCGGTGTTGGTTTGGCGTTGTTCTTCACTTTTGCCAATCCCTTCCTGTCCGCCCTCAAGGGTTAATCGGCCCAGCGAGACCGGATTCCTGAACGGCGAACTGATGACAAAGAGGAAAGCGCTGTGAGTATCAATGCAACATTGATCGGCCAGATGATCACGTTTGCGCTTCTGGTGTGGTTCACCATGAAGTATGTGTGGCCGCCCATCATGCAGGCCCTTGAGGAGCGTAAGAAAAAAATCTCCGAAGGGCTGGCGGCGGCTGAAAAGGGCCAACATGCCATGGACTTGGCCGAGAAAAGGGCTACAGGCCTGCTGCGTGAAGCTAAGGATCAGGCGGCCGATATCGTCAGCCTCGCGCAAAAGCGGGCCGGCGAGCTTGTGGAGGACTCTAAGCAATCGGCTAGGGTAGAGGGCGAGCGTATTGTCACTGCGGCTAAGTCCGAGATTGATCGTGAAATTCAAAAGGCCAAAGAGGGTCTGCGTCAGCAGGTGGCGACTCTGGCGGTGAGTGCGGCAGAACAAATCCTCAGGCAGGAAGTGGATCGCAGCAAGCACAAGGAAATCATCGATAACCTCGATAAGGCGCTGGGCGAGAAATAATGAGCGAATTGATCACATTAGCTCGGCCCTACGCGGAGGCGGCGTTCAAGCGCGCCAAAGAGACGGGTTCGACGGGTAAGTGGACGGACCAGTTGTCCTTTCTTTCATCCGTAATGTCTGATGATCGGATGCGGAAAGCGGTTTCTAATCCCAAGGTTCGGCGGGATGTTCTGGCTCAGTCCTTCTTGGGGTTATGTGAGGGCCAGCTGGATCCAGAGGGTCAGAATTTTCTGCGGTTACTCATCCAGAATCAGCGCTTGGGTTTGGTGGGTGAAATCGCGGAATTGTTTGGTGAGTATCGGGCGGAAGATGAGGGCTACGTGGATGTGGACGTTGCGTCAGCGTTCGAGGTCTCTGCCGACGAAAAAAGCAAGCTTTCCAAAACGCTGGATGCAGCCTTGGGTAGAACGTCCAGGCTGAAAGTCAGCGTCGATAAAAGTCTGATTGGCGGGGTTTATATTCGCGCTGGGGATAGGGTGATCGATGCCTCTGTCCGTGGCCAGATCGAGCGACTGGCAAAAAGCCTTTGGAATTAATGCGAGAAAAGAATTATGCAGCTGAATCCATCTGAAATCAGTGACCTCATCAAATCCCGGATCCAAAACTTCGATCTTGGGGTGGAGTCGCGTAGCGAGGGTACGATTGTCAGTCTGACCGATGGTATCGTCCGTGTTCACGGGCTGTCGGACGTTATGCAGGGTGAAATGGTGGAGTTTCCGGGCAACACCTATGGTATGGCGCTCAATCTCGAAAGGGATTCAGTCGGTGCCGTCGTTCTGGGTGCCTATGAACACCTTGCCGAAGGCGACGCCGTTCGCTGTACTGGCCGCATCCTGGATGTGCCAGTGGGTGAGGCTTTGCTGGGTCGCGTGGTCGATGCCTTGGGCCGTCCGATCGACGGTAAAGGTCCGGTCGCAGAAGCTGGACGTTCGCCCATTGAAAAGATTGCCCCAGGCGTTATCGCCCGTCAGTCTGTGAGTCAGCCGCTGCAAACAGGGCTGAAGTCCATCGACTCGATGATTCCAGTGGGTCGTGGTCAGCGCGAGTTGATCATCGGAGACAGCCAGAATGGGAAGACAGCGATTGCCATCGATACGATCATCAATCAAAAGGGTACTGGCGTTAAATGTATTTACGTCGCTATCGGCCAAAAACAATCGTCCATTGCGAACGTAGTCCGCAAGCTGGAAGAACATGGTGCCATGGCGCACACCATCGTCGTTGCGGCATCGGCATCCGAGTCGGCGGCGTTGCAGTTCATCGCGCCATACGCGGGCTGTGCAATGGGGGAGTACTTCCGTGATCGCGGCGAAGACGCGCTGATC
>SXQV01000120.1 GCA_005792805.1 Methylococcaceae bacterium
ATGTTTTCGAACTTGTCAGCCAGTTCGACTTCCTTGGCGACAGACACACCGTCCTTGGTAATGGTCGGTGCGCCATAGCTTTTTTCAAGGACGACATTGCGGCCTTTCGGGCCGAGGGTCTGCTTAACCGCGTCGGCAAGTACATTGAGCCCCGCCAGCATACGTTGACGGGCATCTTCTGAGAAACGGACTTCTTTTGCTGCCATAACTTCAAATATTTGGTTGTAGGTTGAATGACTTTAACGAAATGTCTGGGCCGATCACTGCTCGATAACACCAAAGAGATCGTCTTCGCGGAGCACGACATATTCGGTACCGTCGAGTTTCAATTCGGTACCTGCGTACTTGCCGACCAGAACCTTGTCACCGGGCTTGACGGACAATGGGCGCAATTCACCGCTCTCCAGCAACTTGCCTGGGCCAACGGCGACCACTTCCGCTTTGGTGGGTTTTTCCTTGGCCGAATCCGGAATCACGATGCCCCCCGGGGAGGTCTTTTCCTCATCCCAACGTTTCACCACTACCCGATCATGCAAAGGACGTATCGTCGTCATAAGCTCTCCTCATCAAAAAAGTAAGCGACAAATAAAAGAAGCACCATCATTGGCGCTGGATCAGAGGGTTGGGACGGGCCCGAGGAATTTCAAGGGGAGGCGCAAGGCGATTTTATTTTTTCTTTGTCGATGCTACCGGCCAGCCTGGTTTTGATGCCCGGCGGTCTAACGGCGCGTTTCATTTTCCAGCCAGGCCAGCCATCGCAGGGCTTCATCACGATTCTGACCGCACATGACGGGTTCCGGTTGCAATCCGGAACAACATCGCGGTCGCTCAGGCTGGCCAAAAACAGCGCAGCGCAAATCCGACGTCAGTTGTAGACAATGGATACCCGCTGGCTTGCCCTCGGGCATATCAGGAATTGGTGAAGAGATAGACGGGGCAATACAACAAGCGCCACAACCAGAACGGCAATCCATCAGCCGATAGCTGCCGGTTCAAAATCAGGGATCTCGGCTAGTCTCAATTTGTCGAGACATGATTCAAGCGCATTCGGCTGATAAGGTTCAGGGGGCAAGCGTCCCCAAACCGGCGCAGGCCAGGCTGGATCAGTGCGATAACGAACCACGTGATGGACATGTAACTGGGGTACCAGATTGCCAATCGCGGCTACGTTTAGCTTGTCTGCCGCAAACGCCCGTTTCAGATGATGCGCAATCACACAGCTCTCCCGTATCAACTGAAGCTGATCGGCCTCTGCCAGTTCAAAAAGCTCGGTCATACCAGACCGCTCGGGAACCAAAATCAGCCAGGGATAGCGGCTTTCATTCATTAACAGGACGCGACAAAGCCGTAACTTTCCCAAGTGGATGCAATCGTTATCCAGTTGGGGATGTAATTGGAAAATATCGGCCGTCATGATGGTTGGGAGACAGCTTCGTCATTGCGTGTGAGAAACATGGCATCACCGTAGCTAAAAAAACGGTATTGCTGATCGACCGCATGCCGGTAGGCCGACATCACTTCCTGATACCCTGCAAAGGCACAGACCAGAGTCAGCAGGGTTGATTCCGGCAGGTGAAAATTAGTCACCAAAGCATCGACGCAATGAAACTGAAATCCAGGCTTGATGAACAGCCGTGTCTCACCCGCATAAGGTGCGAGCGTTCCAGAACGAGAGGCCGTTTCCAAGCTACGGACCACCGTGGTGCCGACGGCAATGATCCGACCGCCCCGCGACCGGGTTTCGTGAATACGCTGAACCGTTACGTCTGGAACGAAGCACAGCTCTGCATGCATGCGGTGCTGGTCTAGATCATCGACACGCACTGGCAAAAACGTACCACTGCCCACATGCAGAGTGACAAAAGCGTGACCAACCCCACGTGCAGCCAAGCCAGCCAGCATGGCCTCATCAAAATGCAGACCGGCAGTCGGTGCCGCCACAGCACCGGAAGACCTGGCAAACACCGTCTGGTAACGCTCACGATCCGCTTCACTATCTGGTCTCTCGATATACGGAGGCAATGGAATGTGTCCGACAGCGGTCATCGCCTCATCAACACCCGAACCACCGGTAAATTCCAGCAGGAAAAGCTCATCACGCCGTTCAATCACACGGCAGGTAAAGCCCCCGTCAAGCGTGATGATCGCCCCGGGTTTGGGTGACTTGCTTGCTCTAAGGTGAGCCAAGGCCTGGGTTGCATCAAGGATGCGCTCGACCAGTATTTCCACGCGACCGCCAGTGCTCTTTTGACCATACAGACGCGCCGGCATGACCCGGGTATCGTTCAGGATCAAAAGATCCCCTTCACACAGCAATCCAGGCAGCTCCGCAAAATGGCGGTCAACGGTGTTGGTCTTATCGTCCAGACAAAGCAGCCGGGCTCCTGCCCGATCCTCCAGCGGCGCCTGAGCAATCAGGGACTCCGGCAACTCATAGTAAAAATCACTTTTTCGCATGACGAGAATGGTACCAAGCCAAGCCGTTAGATGCAGCCAACCTCGATGCCTCAGACACCCGCGCCCAAGAAGGCTGCTAATGGCATTCGTAAGTCTGACTGGGTATAATCGCCAGCCTGTTGCCGGAGTGGCGAAACTGGTAGACGCGCCAGACTCAAAATCTGGTTTGGGAAACCAAGTGTCGGTTCGATTCCGACCTCCGGCACCAATAGCAAGTCCAGGGTGATCCCTGGCAATCCATGAAACCCGCTAGCCGCAAGGCCTAGCGGGTTTTTTATGCCAGCGAAACATAACGAAAACCGTAGATAGCCACCATAAAACGACGGTAACTTTGGCGGTAACTGAGTTACCGTCACATGCTCACCGATCCGCCATCAAGAACGCCCTACCGAAGGACAAGCCCTATAGCTGACCGACGCCTTGGGGCTTTACTTCTGCAGGATTACCCTCAAGCGCAAGAGGCTCTCGTGTGGCATCTATCCCCAGCAATCCGAAAGCTCCTCAACCAAGGCATTGATCCCGCCCTAGAACAGCGAGCCATAAATGCTCGCCCCATTTTGCCAAGCGGTCTGGATTTGATGTTGAGCAACTGGAGAGTAAAGTCATACGTTCTGGATCGTATTGAATAATGGTCCATCGGTTCCTGATGGACTCTGCGGTTAGGGCCTCATCATCTGAACGTGCCTGCTGCGCCTTGACTCTATGCGGTTTGCCCAAGAAGAATTTTTCCATCACTGTAACCAAAAACCATGTCAGCATGACGCCCATGATCATCCCTCACCACGCACTGAAACCAGAAACTTTCAAAGCCATGGTCGAAGATTTCGTCACACGCGATGGCACCGACTATGGCGACTATGAGGTCGCTTTGTCTCTGCGAGTCAAACAAGTCCAAGACCAAATCGAGAGTGGCAAGGCATTGATCATTTTCGATACTGCTGAACAAACCTTCAGCATCGTGCCAAGCGATACGGTTGAAGGTGCCGGAAAAATTTAGCGGTGCTAGGCATCTTACAAGGAAGAGTTCTCTCACCCTTGAGACGCGCAGATCACTGAGCAGCACATCCAGTCCTTAAACGTGAGGAATCTAAACCATGATGCTTAAGCGTGCCCTGAGTGAGGGGAAAATGATCGAGCGGGTATTTCTTCTCTTGTTGGTCGGTGGACTCGGTTATGCCTGCCTGCAGATCGTTGCCCCGTTCATTCCCCCTTTCATCTGGGCCATGATTCTGTCTCTCTCGACTTGGCCCTATTATCAATCACTAGCGCGCTGGCTGGGCGGTCGCCGGAAGCTTGCCGCCATTCTGTTGACATTGATGCAATTACTGGTTTTCGTAGTGCCAGCGGTTCTGGCGCTCAGCGCCCTAACCGAACATGCACCCAACATTGAGGGACTCTTTGAGCGTGTTATCGCGTGGTTGCGGGGTGAACCGCCCCGATGGCTGGCAGATCTCCCATGGGTGGGGAAAAGCCTGGATATGGATTGGCGAGATGGGAAATGGTTAGCGTTGATGGATCCCGCCAAGATACGCCTGCTGTTGACCACAATCGGCAAATGGCTGCTCCACGGCAGCGCCGGCTTGGCCCTTAATGCGATCAATATCGTATTGGCCGTACTGATGGCCGGCCTGCTGTATTCCTACGGTGAAAAAGCAACAGCCGTTGCTGAAAAATTGGCTCAACGGATTGGTGGTCCATCTGCTCTCAACGCGACCCAAACCGCCGCCAACACAGTCCGTGGGGTGTCACTCGGTGTCATCGGCACCGCGCTCATCCAGGCCATACTCTCAGGGATAGGATTTGCGATGGCCGACATTCCTGCCGCTACCCTGTTGGGATTGCTGTGTTTTCTGACGGCCGTCATGCAGATTGGCACCGCGATCATCTGGATCCCGGTGGCCTTATGGCTGTCGCATGTAAGCCAGGATGGCTGGGCCATCTTTACCATGATTTGGGGTATCGCCATCAACCTGATGGACAATTTCATCAAGCCTTACTTTATTGGCCTGTCCAGCCCGTTGCCCTTCCTGCTAATTATGGTGGGGGTAGTTGGCGGGATGCTGGCATGGGGATTCGTGGGAATTTTTCTCGGCACAACGCTGCTCGCGGTAGCCTATACCACTTTTTTTGCGTGGCTGGAGGGTCAGCCCGAAAGCTGAATCGAGAATCCGGTAGGCTCTGCCCTCGCCAGGAACAGCAGAGCCAAATCTCCCGATTTATGAATTTAGCCGTCCTTATTGTTAATCTTGACGTCGGCCAATTCACGCAGGCGTTCAACGAAGGATCCGAACTCACGCTGCGCAACGGATCGACTCATGAACTGACTCACCGACTCCTGCTCTTTAGCATCGGCAGCAACCACTAGCCCATCTTTGACTGCAGTTACACTGAATACCCACATACCCCCATTTACCTGAGCTGCCTCCCCGACAGTGGTTTTTCCAGGAAAGGGACGTCCCGCATTGAATGCTGCCTGTAACAACTCTGGCGGTAATTTTTCATTATCGCTACGCACCAGGCCAGTCTTGCTGGTCAGCAGTCCAAGGCTCTTGACCGCCTCAGTCAGAGGTTTCCCCTCGCGGACGGTTTTAAGCAGATCTTGGGCATGTTTAGCTGCTTCGGCGCGAGACTCCTGATCCCGCAGTTTGGCGAGAATAACGTCTGTCACCTCAGTCATTGGCTTATCTGAAGCGGGCTGGTGCTCCTTGATGCGCAAAACGACCGCTTTTTCATTTCCCAGCTCAACGGGCTCGCTGTTATGCCCCCCCAGAACATCTTCGGAAAAAGCAGCCTTCCGAACGGGTTCTTCGGCACCCAAGCCCTCACCCTGTTCACGAGTAAACATGCCTGTCTGCTGTACCTTCAAACCCAGCGCCTGGGCTGCACTATCAAGGCTTCCTGGATGCTCGAAGGTTTGCTCCGCAAGTTTCTGGCCTTGCTCATAGAAACGGGTTTCAGCACTGTTCCTCTGGGCGTCTTTCCGCAACTCCTCCTTCACCTCTTCGAATGATTTTTGCTTGGCCGGGATCAGTTCGGTAAGTTTGATCAGGTGGTAACCGAAAGAAGTCTTGACGGGCTCAGAAATATCACCCGAGTTAAGCCCTTCCGCTGCCTTAGTAAACGGTTCTTCCTGGGCATCCTTATTGAGAAATCCAAGATCTCCACCAGATTTGCCAGACACCGTATCGTTCGAAACCTCCCGAGCGATTTTGGCGAAGTCCTCTCCATTGAGGATGCGTTCACGAATGCCCGCTGCTTTTTCCTGGGCAGTCTTCTGGGCTGCCTCACTGCTGTCCGTTGGAGCGAGTAGGATATGGCTGATCTTGCGGCGCTCGGGTGTTCCAAGGGTGGCTTTTTTTTCCTCATACAGCCTGGTCAAGTCGGCCTCGCTTACCTGGACATTTTTTGCTACATCGTCGAAGTTGAGGGCGAGATACTCTACGGAAACCCGCTCAGGATTGCCGAACTCTCCAAGGTGCGACTGATAGTAGGCAGCCACTTCAGCATCAGTGAATGCCCTGGATATCTGTGGAAGCGGGATGCCGACGTATTCAATCTCTCTTTCCTGATTCTTCAACCGCATCAGAGTTTCTAACTCTTCTTTGGTGACGAAGGCGCTGTCAACAACGCCATGCTGGAATTGTTCGCTCATCAAGGCTCGGCGAATCTGTGCCGCGAATTGAACTGGGCTCATACCCTGGGCAGACAGCATCACCTTGTACTTATCCTTATCAAATTTCCCATCCGTCTGGAAGTAGGGGAGCATCTGAATGAAGCTGCGTGCCTCTGTGTCAGAGACCGTCAGCAACCTCTGTTCCGCGCTTTGGACAATCACTTCCTCGCCAATCAAACGCTCAAGCGCTTGTTCACGAAGTTTTTTCTCATCAAAGTCATCGATCCCGACCAGATTATTAAGACTTTGCTCATAGGCCCGAGTGACATCCCGGTCGAAAATCTCTCGATCTCCAACCACGGCAGCAGGTCTCTCTTTGCCCGTGTCGATGTAGTTCTGGATACCCCACAATGCGAAAGGGATACCGATTGCTATCAACATAACCCAGGCAAAAATACCTTGCGCACGATCGCGAATTGCTTGGAGCATATCTAATAACCTGCAAAAAAGGATAACGATGAATCAACGCCCGACGTCACCGGGCGAGACGGCATATTGGTAAAAAAAAACCCCGCTGTAAATGCGGGGTTTCTCTATTTTTGGCGGAGCGGACGGGGCTCGAACCCGCGCCC
>SXQV01000121.1 GCA_005792805.1 Methylococcaceae bacterium
AAGGGCAACGATCAGGTCCGCTTTGAGCTGGGTGCCTATGCGCTGAAACCCGACATCACAGTGATCGCTCCCTGGCGCGAATGGGATCTGACTTCACGCGAAACCCTGCTGGCCTATGCCGACCAGCATGGCATCCCCATCGAAATGAAACGCGGCAAGGCTTCACCCTATTCCATGGATGCCAACCTGCTGCATATTTCCTATGAGGGTGGCATTTTAGAAGATCCCTGGGCTGAGCCGGAAGAGGACATGTGGCGCTGGAGTGTCTCCCCGGAAGCCGCCCCGGATCAGCCTACCTATATTGAACTCACCTACGCACGCGGCGATATTGTGGCGCTTGACGGGGTGGCGATGTCTCCCGCCCAGGTGCTGGCCAGACTGAATCAGGTGGGCGGTGCCAACGGTATCGGCCGTCTGGACATCGTCGAGAACCGTTATGTGGGCATGAAATCCCGTGGCTGCTATGAGACCCCTGGCGGCACCATCATGCTGAAGGGCCATCGCGCCATTGAATCGCTGACCCTGGATCGCGAAGTCGCACACTTGAAGGATGAGTTGATGCCGCGCTATGCCAGCCTGATTTACAACGGCTCTTGGTGGAGCCCGGAACGCATACTGTTGCAGGAACTCATCGACTCGTCGCAGCAAACGGTAAACGGCGAAGTGCGCATCAGGCTTTACAAGGGCAATGTCACCGTCGTCGGCCGCAAATCGGAACAGAACAGCCTGTTCGACATGAACATCGCCACCTTTGAAGATGACAAAGGCGCCTATAACCAGAAAGATGCCGAGGGCTTCATCAAGCTCAACGCGCTCAGGATGCGAATTGCGGCCTCCAAGGGAACCCAATTCGTCTAAGCCGCGCCCACTGCATCAAAAAAGCCCGGACCGCCTAAGCTGCCGGGCTTTTTTGCGGGTCTTCGTACCCGGCACCGCCTATCTGACTTTGATGTTGAAGATTACGGAGTGAATGGCCTCCCGGCCATTTTCCCAAGGTCTTCGATATTCAAATCGAAGCAGCCCGTCACCTGAGCTGAGTGTACGGAAGGTCCAGTTTTCAGTACCCCCCACGCCCAGCAGAGAACCTGGGTTCGGGTTGGCTTCATATCGTGGAGCCTCACCGACCGCCTCAAGAATCCCCCCGGTTTGATCGATCAGCAACCATTCATAGCCGGTGGTTCGATTGCCTTCCAGACGGACCCACAAGTGCTGATCTCTCGCCAGATCAATAGTGGCCCCCGTATCCTTCTCATTAACCTGGATGACGGATTGCTGTGGCTCATCAATCAAGGGTGCGCAGCCCGCCGCCGCCAGAAAACTCAGGATGGCCAGAACCGCGACACAGTTCGAATGCGTCAACGTTTGCGGGGATAAATATCTAGGCGGCATAGGCCTTTTTGTAAAAGGGCCAGGTTTCGACATGCAGATACTTCCGGACAGGCGATTTTATGACCGACACACAAAGGAAAATAGAGAACAGGCACCAGACCGCCGCATACTCGTTGGGATCAGAAGTGAGCGCATCCGAGATCATGGGGCCCACAATGTAATGGAAACCGACAAAGCGCCAGGATCCGTAGATGAGCGGCAGCCAGAATGCCACCAGGATATAAGTCAGCGCATGCAAGCCCCAGCGGAAGGCAAACGGGCTACCCGAATCATCCGACAATAATCCATTGAGCGGCAACTGCCAGGCGATGTGCCAGGCCCCTGAAACCGAACAGGCTTGCGTACCACAGAATCCCTCTACCCCCAGAATACATTTTCCTGCCCAGACGAAGGGATACATCTTGACCAGCATCGCTATCGCCCCAGCGGCGCAGATCGTATAGACCACGGTACTGATCTTTTTCTTGACCTCCTCCGGGATGAAATACATGGCCACCATGTTGACGAAGAACGGCTGAAAAGCAATGTGGAGATAGCCAAAATAGGTCAATATCTGATTGGGCGGCGAATCACACAGATCGATGTAGATATAGGTCGCGGCTTGCAGCAACTCCATACAGGCAAAATAGGTCAACGGGATCCACAATTCCTTGGACTCGCCTTTATGCGCGACGTAGGCCGCCGTTCCAAATCCGACGGCGGCCAGCACTGCTGACGCTTCTCCGCTCCAACACATAGGGATACCTCTGGTTTCTTTGAATGAACTAACCCGCCAGCAATGCCATAGGCATTCAGCCGAGGGCGATTATGGGGGGTTACTGACTGAAGAGAGCATCAGCGCTGCCGATCAACTGATGCCATATTTCTGCATCCGGTACAGCAGCGTATCTCTGGAAATTCCAAGAAGCTTTGCCGAACGGCTCCGATTCCCGCTGGTTCTTTCCAGGGCTTGACGGATCAGGTCTATCTCGACCTGTTCAAGATTGATACCGCGTTCCGGTAACTCGATCTCGGGGGAGGACGGCGGGGAACGGCTGACAATTTCCGGCGGCAAACTATTTTCTTCGATGGTGCGTCCGGCAAGAAGGATGCACAGCCGTTCGCACACATTGCGCAGTTCGCGTACATTTCCAGGCCATGGGTAAGCCATCAGTTTGCTCAATGCCGGCTTGCTTACGCTCACCTTCGGCAGACCATGATCGCGGGTGAACTGACTGATGAAATGCTGCAAAAGCACTTGTACATCGCCAATCCGTTCTCTCAAGGGAGGAATTTCGAGAGGCACCACATTCAGCCGGTAGTAGAGATCCCGGCGAAATTCGCCCCGGCTTATCCGGTCCTGCAAATTGGCGTTGGTCGCCGCAATGATGCGGACGTTCACATGCTGGACAGACGTTCCTCCAACCGGCTGGATTTCCCCCGTTTCAAGAAACCTTAGCAACTTGGCTTGCAGCGGGATCGGCAACGAATCGACTTCATCAAGAAAAACCGTACCGCCGTTAGCGGCCTGGAGCCGGCCCAACTGATTGCCGATGGCGCCGGTAAATGAGCCCTTCTTATGCCCAAACAGCTCAGACTCGGCCAAAGCCTCGGGCAAGGCCGCACAATTGATGGTGATAAAAGGCCGGTCCACCCGGGGACTGTGCTGCTGCAACGCCATGGCGAGCACTTCCTTGCCTGTACCCGTCTCGCCGATGATGAGTACGGTGACATCCGTCGCTGCCACCATCCGCGCACTGCGTAGCAGCGATTCAAAGTTCGGCGATTGACCGATCAGCTTGTCGAACATAGGCATATCAGGCCCGCTCAGTGCGCCATGGTGTGTTGCACCATGGGATTGAGCCCGGGGAACGCCGCCATCAACGCCAGCAATATCAAGGTTACACCGGCCATTTGGCGGAAGCGGGTCATGCTCGACAGCCGAACCATCCATGACGTCATGATGCCCACCCCCATGACCGCCGGCATGGTACCCAGCCCGAAGGCGAGCATGGTAAAGGTTCCGCGTACCACATCACCCGTGGTAGCTGCCAATGCGAGGGCGGTATAAACCAGCCCACAGGGCAACCAGCCCCAGACCATGCCGAAGACGAAAGCTCTCGGCAAGGTTTCCACAGGAACCAGCCGGCGGCCATATGGCTCAATCCTGCGCCAGACCACGTTGCCAAATTTTTCGATGTAGGCAAACCTCGGAAACCAGCCCGCGATATGTAAACCCGCCCCCAGCATCACCAGCGCAGAAAGCACCTGTAGCACCCGGTGACCATGCCCCTCACCCAAGGGCATGCTCAGCACGTGTTCTGCCAACCCGGCAAAAAGTCCCGCAATCGAATAGCTCAGCACCCGACCGGCATTGTAACTGGCGACGAACGGCAAGAGCAGACGCTTGTTTTCCCGGATTTCGCGCTTGAGACTGAGCGTGAGCGAACCGATGATCGAACCGCACATCCCGAGACAATGCAGGGCACTAAACAGCCCCATTAAAAGCGCCACAAAATAGGAGGTGCTAAAAGTCGAGTCCAGGTGATTCATGCGGAAGCTCTAAGTACTTGATTGGTTTGGCGCAAAACGTCAGGCGACGGGCCTGAAGCGGATCGGTATTCTAACGCGGATACTCAACAGCTGGCTAACCACGCGCTGAACGCCTCTTGTCACCGCGCCAGGGACGCTCTATCTTGAACCGATCAATTTACTCCTCAGGCATCAACATGGCCCGCCCCGCTACCCCACAAATCGCCGCTGACACCATCATCGAACTGATCGATCTGCCCAATCGCCCGATTGTGCTGATTGAACGGCTCTATCCACCTCATGGCTGGGCAATCCCCGGGGGATTCGTGGATGTGGGTGAAACGCTGGAAAATGCCGCACGCCGCGAAGCAGAAGAAGAGGTAGGGCTGAAGGTCAACCTGAAAACCCTGTTAGGGATCTATTCCGACCCTGCGCGCGACATCAGGGGACATACCGTAACGGCGGTCTATGTTGCTGAAGCCCGTGGTAACCCGGTGGCCGCCGATGATGCCAAGAAAGCCATCGTAACTGACATTGACACCCTGCCCTCGCCGCTGGTTTTCGACCATGCACAGGTTCTCGCGGACTATCGGCGTTATCGCGAAACGGGGCAACCGACTCCGTTACGATAAGCTGAGTGGGCCGGGTGACTGCTGCTGCTGCGGCGGCAGCCCCTCAAAGCTCTACCATCAAGCCCAGCTCGACCACGCGATCCGGCGGTATACGCCAGAACACCATGGCGTTCTCCGCGTTCATGGCCATGCGGATAAAAAGTCGTTCGCGCCATTGGGCCATACCCTCTCTGGCAGTAGAGACCATATGCTCACGCGACAGGAAAAAAGACGTGTCATCCATATTCACCGACAGCCCCTGGCTTTGGCAGTAGGCCAAGGCCTCCGGGATATCCGGTTCCTGGTTGTACCCGTAATAAATCCGGACGCGAAAGATATTCCCGCCAAAATGCCGGATCTTGATTCTGTCCTCCAGGCGAACCCACGGCTCGTCCCGGGTAACAACCGTCAAGACAATCACCTGCTGGTGCAGCACCTTATTGATGAGGATATTTTGCAGCAGAGACAAAGGGGCACCAAACCGGCCAGCGGTCAGGTAGACAGCGGTTCCGGGCACCCTGGGCAAAGACTCGTGCCCCTGATTCGCCGCGAACTCCTCAAGGGGCATGGCTTTCTCGTTGAGCCGGCTGACGAGTAATCCGCGCCCCCGGATCCAGGTCGACAACAGGACAAAAACCGCCCCGCCCAAAGCTAGGGAAACCCATCCTCCCTGCAGAATCCTGGTCGAATTGGCGGCAAGGAAGCCGAGATCGATCAAAAGGAACAAGGTGAACAGAATCCCTGTCAGCCAGAGATTCAACCGCCAGATCCGGCCTAGCAAGCCGAATGCGAGCAAGGTTGTTACCACCATGGTTCCTGTCACCGCAATGCCATAGGCGGCCGCCAACCGTGACGAGGAACCAAAACCAAGAACCAGAAGAATCACGCAGAACGCGAGTACCCGGTTGACGGCAGGAACATAAATTTGCCCGAGCCGTCCCGCCGAGGTGTGGCGAACACTCAACCGGGGTAAAAACCGGAACCTGATGGCCTGTGCCGCCAAAGAGAAAGCCCCAGAAATCATCGCCTGCGAGGCAATGATTGTCGCCAGTGTCGCGAGCACCAGCAGCGGCATGACACTCCAGGAAGGCCCCAGCAGATAGAAGGGATTACTCGCCGCACCGGGAACCCTCAGAAGCAAAGCCCCCTGCCCCAGATAATTCAGTGTCAAGGCCGGAAAAGCCAGAAAAAACCAGGCAATGCGGATCGGCTGTATTCCAAAATGGCCCATGTCGGCGTACAGCGCTTCGGCCCCCGTCACCACCAACACGACAGCGCCCAGCACCACCAGAGACTGGGCCTTGGCCTCCGTCAGAAAGTCCAGCGCATAGGCCGGATGTAGCGAGTTAATGATCGCCGGTGTCTGGGCAATATTGAAGACGCCGAGAAGGGCAATCACCAGCAACCATAACACCATGATGGGGCTGAAGAGCACGCTGATGAAGGCGGTACCACGGTGTTGCAGGAAAAACAGCACTATCAGGATAAGCACCGTCACCGGGACGATCAGCGGTTTCAGTGCCGGAGTGAGCACCTGCAAGCCTTCCATCGCGCTCATGACGGAAATGGTCGGCGCAATCACCGCATCACCGAAAAAGAGAGCGGTTCCCGCCAGCCCGATCGACAGGATGAATTTGCTCAATGCCGGCCGATCCCCCACCATCCTGAGCACCAGCGACAAGAGCGCCATGATGCCTCCCTCTCCCTTGTTGTCGGCGCGCATGATCAGCAAGGCATACTTGAGCCCGACCACGATCACCAGCAACCAGAAAACCAGAGACAAAATACCCATCACATGGTCTGGCGTCGGGGATAGTGCGTTATTCCCGCTGAAAGCTACGCGCAACGCATAGAGAGGACTGGTGGCGATATCGCCAAACACGACGCCCACGCATCCCAAAACCAGCCTCCATCGGATCGACTCATCCGCCTCCCATGTCCGCCTTCCAGCCATATTTAACGTCTGTCCTGCTGCATTAGATGATGAGGTAATGAGCGCGCTTCAGCATTGCTAACGGAAGCCGCCATGATTGCCTAGCGAGATGGCGGCGGAGTAACGCGAGAAGCTTGGCCCAGTCCGCGCATCAACCCGCCGATCACCAGAAAAGTGAAGGCATAGAAAATCAACTGAATCCCATCGGGCTGGGCAACATAACCGACTAGAGCATGGAGGAGCTGTCCGAGCAAACCATCCTCAGGGAGGATGGCCGAGGTGTCCCAGACAGTGCGCCCCACAGGTGGCAGCCAGTCGGCCTGAACGAGGAAGGCGGCCGCCTGGGAAGCCAGCCCCGCCGCCAGAAACAGGATCATCCAGCCGGTAACGCGAAAGAAATAGTGCATGGGGATTCGTGCCAGCCCAAAGTACAGAATGAAGCCCACCGATGCTCCTAAAAGCAGGCCCAAGCCTCCCCCAAACAGCATCGCCGACGCCCCGCCGTCCTCTGCGGAGGCCAGCCCAAAGAGGAAAAGCACCAGTTCGGAACCTTCCCTCAAGACCGCCAACCCGACCACCAGGGCCAGCGCGTGGAGGGGACGACTGCCACTGACCACCTCGCGTCCAACCTGACTCATTTCCTGGGCGATTTCACGGCCATGCTGCTGCATCCAGATGTTATGCCAGCCCAGCATGACAACCGCGACGAGGAGAATGGCCGCATTGAAGAGCTCTTGTCCGGCACCCTCCAGCGCTTCAGCCAGATTTCCTGCAAACAGGGCCACCAGACAAGACAGTAAAAGTCCGGCCACCACCCCTCCCCAGACCCAGGCTCCCCGATGCCGGGCACCCCGGCTGGCAGCCATGACGATACTGATGATGAGCGCCGCTTCGAGCACCTCACGAAAAACGATAATGGCGGTGGCAAACATACTGGCTTCCTGCCGGACTCAGCGCGCGATGAGCGTGCCCTTCGCGGTGTCTTCGTGAAATTCACCCACAAATTCATAAGTCCCCGGCTCCAGCGGACCCAGGTTCATGATGATCTGGCTACCACCCTTGACAATCTTTTCCCGCTTTAGCGGCTTGCTCTCGAATTCTTCTGGAGTGGCATCCTCGTTTTTGACGACCAGCTTGAACTTCTGCTTGGCCGGAACCTGGAGTTCCGCCGGCTGATACTGGTGATCCTTGATCGTCAGAGTGAAACTCTCTTCGGCAATCAGCGGTGCAGCCAACAGGGACAAGAGTGCAAACACAAAAACGGGCCGAAAATTGTGAGTCATTGTTTCTATCCTGGTCTTTGATGATAGACGGATGCCCGTCTGGTGTGCGGGCCAGATGCAGGCGCGGCGCATTATAGCCCACCGCCCCGTCCCGCACAGCCGGGGGGTTACGCATGATAAGCTCGGCACCGATTCTGTTACCGACGGAAACCCCATGCCCCAAGCTCGCGCCCACATCCCGCTCAAACTGGCCGTTCTGACCGTCTCGGATACCCGCACCGAAGACAATGACACCTCAGGCAAGCTACTGGTGGACAGACTGACCGAGGCCAGTCATGGCCTCGCCGACAAACGCATCGTCGCCGACGATATCTACCAAATCCGTGCCGCCGTATCGGCCTGGATTGCAGACCCCGCCATTCAGGTCATCCTCACTACGGGCGGAACGGGCGTTACCGGAAGGGATGGCACGCCCGAAGCGATTAGCGTGCTGTTCGATAAAACGCTGGACGGATTCGGCGAGCTGTTTCGCAGCCTTTCCTATCAGGAGATAGGCACCTCCACCCTGCAATCCCGCGCCATAGCGGGAGTGGCCAATGGAACCTATCTTTTTTGCCTGCCCGGCTCATCCGGTGCCTGTCGTTTGGCCTGGGACAGTATCATTCGCCCGCAACTGGACTATCGAACCCGCCCCTGCAATCTTGTGGAGCTCATGCCGCGACTGCTCGAAAAATAAGCCGGTAACCCCTACCCTCCGGTAGCGTTCATGTGGCGAAGAATCATGGGCTCGGCCTTGAGATCAAAGTGATGCCGCTCCGGCTTGATCGCCATGGAAGCAACAATCGCTGACTTCAGCGCCTCAATCCCGTTCGCCTCGGTTCGTAGCACGGCCTTGAGATCAACCGAATGCTCGTTACCGAGGCAGAGCAACAGCCGTCCTTCCGCCGTCACGCGCACCCGATTACAGGTTCCGCAAAAATTATGGCTATGGGGTGAGATAAAACCGATCCGGGTACCCGTACCCGCCACCCGGTAATAGCGTGCAGGCCCGCCGGTCGACACCATACTCGGCAACAGCTCAAACACGCCCTCCAGCCGCTGCCGAATCTCGTCGCTAGAGCAATACTCCCCGGCCCGGTCATGACCCTCTACCCGGCCCAGCGGCATCTCCTCAATGAAACTGATATCGATACCCTTGCCGATGGCATAGTTGACCAGATCGCAAATTTCATCATGATTCCGGTTTCGCAGGATGACGGCGTTGATCTTGATTTTCTCGAACCCCTGATTCAGTGCGGTATCGATACCGGCCAGGACACCCGCCAGATCGCCTACCCGGGTTAGCTGACGAAACCGCTCCGGCTTCAGGCTATCGAGGCTCACATTGATTCGCCGCACACCCGCCGCCTTCAGATGTTTCGCCTCCTGGACCAGATGAGAACCATTGGTCGTAAGCACCACTTCACCCAGCCCCGGCAACTGACTGATCTGGGCCATGAGTCCCACCGCCCCTTTGCGCACCAGAGGTTCTCCCCCCGTAATCCGGATCTTGTCGACTCCCAGCTCCACGAACGCCCGGCTCACCTGATAAAGCTCTTCCAGGGTCAAAATCTGCGGCCGGGGGAGAAATTCCATCTCCTCGCTCATGCAATAGAGGCAACGAAAATCGCAGCGGTCCGTGATGGATATCCGAACATAAGTCACCCGCCGGCCGAACCGGTCCTGGAGCGGATGAGTCATCGGATCAGGCTTATCCATAACGGTTTGGGTCATTCATGGGCCGAAATTCTCCCATGGCAAGGCCTAATGGCCAAGTATTTCAGTCGGGATTTCGGCTCCCCCTGCTGAACCGATTCGATCCTTTTAGTGTCAAGGCAACGATCCGGGCAAGCATTTTCCGACAGAATCAGGGAAACTAATGTTCAAAATCCGTGGCATACAAAGAGTCCGATTAAAACCAGACACGCTTGATCCAGGCTGTCGGATAAAACAACACCCATGACCGGCGATGAAACGACTCCAGGAATTATTTGAGGGATCTGCGGCAATTGCCGAGGATAATCTGGGATTTCTTGAGGACCTCTACGAACGATTCCTGCGCGACCCCGATTCCGTCGATCTGAGCTGGCGCGAGAAATTTCGCTCCATTCAGGAAGAACCACTGGCCATCCGCCTCGGCGAACAGCGGCCCGAACCCCCCTCCGGCGGCAGGCAAGAAATTGAAACCACCTTGCGCAGGCAGGCGGCAGTCGATCAACTGATCTACCATCATCGCACCCGAGGGCATCAGGTCGCCCATAACAACCCGCTGAAACTCAGTGAACCGCCCCAGTTGCAGGATCTCGATCCCAGCCATTACGGCCTGACCAGACAGGATCTCGACAGCCATTTCTATGTCGACATTCTCCATCACCTCCGGCGATTGCCCTTACGGGACATCCTTTCCCTGCTGAGGCAAACCTATTGCGAAAGCATTGGCACCGAATACATGCATATTGTCGACAGCGACATCAAGCAGTGGATTCGGACTCGCCTCGAAAACACGCGGGGGCAGGCCTTTCCTGACCCTGAAAGCCAAAGAAACCTGCTCCGTGCGCTCACGGCCGCCGAAGGAATAGAGCGTTATCTGCACAGAAAATATGTCGGGCAGAAGCGCTTTTCGCTGGAGGGTGCGGAAAGTCTCATACCGCTCCTGGATGAAGTCATCGAGCGCTCCAGTGAGCAAGGGATCGGGGAACTGGTTATCGGCATGGCCCATCGTGGCCGTCTGACCGTACTCATCAACGTACTGGGGAAAAAACCCAGCTCGCTCTTTCAGGAATTTGAGGGCACCTCGTTCGGTTCACCGGCGGCCAGCGCGGGAGACGTAAAGTACCACATGGGGTTCTCCTCCAACATCATGACCCGGCATGGTCCCGTCCATACCGCGCTCGCTTTCAATCCGTCCCATCTTGAAATCATCAACCCGGTAGCCGAAGGCTCCGTCAGGGCGAGGCAGGACCGGCGGCAGGGTGACGGCGAAAATCAGGTAATGGCGGTCCTCATCCATGGCGATGCCGCGTTTGCGGGCCAGGGGGTCGTCATGGAAACGCTCAATATGGCCGAAACGCGGGCCTATACCACAGGCGGCACCATCCACATCGTCATCAATAACCAGATCGGGTTTACTACCAGCAATCCTTTCGACGCCCGCTCCACGCTTTACTGCACGGATGTCGCCAACATGGTGCAGGCCCCCGTGTTCCATGTGAATGGCGATGATCCCGAGGCCGTCCTGTTCGTGACCCGGCTGGCGGTCGATTACCGCATGAAGTTCAAGCGGGATGTAGTGATTGATCTCTTGTGCTACCGGCGGCAAGGGCATAACGAAGCCGATGAACCCGCCGTCACCCAGCCAGGCATGTATCAGTATATCCGGCAACATGAACCCGTCAGACGGCTTTATGCGGAAAAACTCATTGCCAATGGAGTCATCACGGCAGATGAAGAAAAACGGCTGGAAACGGATTACCAGTTTGCGCTGGAGCGCGACGATATCGTGTCCCGCCCCATCATCGAGGACGACACTATTTATCCGAAGCCATCGTGGAGCGCTTATACCGGCAAGGACTGGGAAATCCCTTACGTGTCCAGCCTGCCCCATGAAGCCCTGGAATCGCTGACTCGGGAGATGCTTAAACTACCGGCGGATTTTTCTCTGCACCCCCGGGCAACGGCCATTTACGAGAGCCGCCGCGCCATGGCGCAGGGCAAATCCGCAATGGACTGGGGCTTTGCCGA
>SXQV01000122.1 GCA_005792805.1 Methylococcaceae bacterium
GGACGGCTCGGCTAAAGCGCAATAAAACTACCTCAGCACAAGCCTCATGAGATAAAATTCAACACAGCTATGACCAATTATAGATAGTCTTAGGTACCCCATAACACCTAGCTCAATCTCGCCAGTGTGATCAAGTCGTGACAGCTGGTTCAGCCTTCTGTACTGCGGCCCCGGATATTTTCCTGGGCCAGATGGGCGTGACGCTCGCTCATCGTGACCAGACAGATGACCCAACAAGTCCCCCGACTTCCGGCAGCGGCACGCCTGCCGACACTAGCCACGTGGCGCAGATCGTGAATCCGAAAATCCCCGGCCCGGCTACAGTTTCCGCCCATGGACCGGGCTCGGCAGACGCTTGGTACACCAGTTTCGACCAGCGGTGAACGTCCGGAGTGACGAAGTTCGAGTATATTCTCCCTCGGTGTTGTTTTTCCCGACGAGTTGCCGGTGTTCCTGTCCAAACTTTCTATCGCCCTGATGTCTCCGTTGGGCACGACCCTTTTGTTGCTATTGTCGGGGATGCTTCTGGCCTGGCGAGGCAGGTCGCGCAGCGCGTGGGTTTTGGTCGCTGTTGGTTTTCTCTGGCTCACCCTCTGGTCGCTGCCTCCGGCGAGTAATTGGTTACGCGGCCAGATCGAAAATGAATTTCCGTTCCAGCCGCTTTCATCGCTGCCCGGTGCGCCAGCGATAGTGGTGCTCGGAGGGGGTATTGGCCCACCCAGGGTGGCGGCCACTCCACCCAATCTTGAATCCGCCGCCGACCGTGTCTGGTATGCCGCGAAGCTTTACCACGCCGGCAAGTCGCCACTGCTGATCCTGTCGGGCGGCAGTGATCCCACGACGAGTGCAGGAACTGAGGCGGAGGCCATGCGAGAATTGCTTAGGGATCTGGGTGTGCCTGACTCGGCACTGTTGCTGGAAGGTCAGAGCCGAACCACCCGCGAAAATGCGATCTATTCCGCTACGCTACTTCGCTCGCGAGGCATCCAGAAAGTATTGCTGGTGACATCTGCCTTGCACATGCACCGGGCAAAGAAGTTGTTCGAAAAGCAGGGGATCGAAGTCTACCCGGCACCAACGGATTATGAATCGCGCCCACTATCCTCCTGGCAGCCCCTGCTGCCGGGGGCCGATGCCTTGGACGGCAGCGCCCGTGCCATTAAGGAGTTGGTCGGCGGTTGGCTCGTTCCCTAGAATTGGCTTCTGTCTATTCCTATCCATTAACCAGTCTGGGGCATCCAACCCCCCTGATCTGGCCAACCATTGAAGAACAAACATACCCATGTTCAACGTACTGATCAGCGGCAAGCTGAGCAAACCACCCAAGTCCGGTCAGGGGAAAAACGGCCAGCCCTACTGCACCGCCTCCCTTCGCGTACCGGTGCAAGGCCAGCGTGAGGATGAGCCGGATGCGGTGTTCGCCAGCGTGATTGCGTTTGGTGAGGACGCCGAGAAGCTGGGCCGGCTCCTGCAGGGGGACGCGGTTTCCGTCTCCGGTGCAGCGCGTTTGTCGCATTGGGAGAAAGACGGACGGGCAATGACTGGACTGAATGTCACGGCTACCGCGATTTTGTCTGCCTACGAGTTGCGCAAGCGCCGGGGAGAAAGTAGTGAGCGGAACGAAGTCCGGACCAATCTGCCGTCTGCGACCGGCTCATCCAGGCAGCAACCCGCCATTTTCGATGCGGCGGATGACTTTAACGATGAAATAAGCTTCTGAATGGCGAGGATCATGTCGAGTGGGTTGCCACTGATAGCTTCGGCAGAATGAATCCCCGCAATCAATCCCTAACGAGGAACCCATGACCAGCGAAAACGCGCCCCCAAAGAAGACGAACGCCTGGAAGTACCTGATCGCGATGGCTGCGATATCGGTTGCGGCAGCGGTATCTCTGATGACACGCTGATCTTCCCGTGCGGGTTGATCGTCGGAGATAACTCCCGCAGACTGACACGCCTAAATTCACCCATCTGTCACCATGAGGGAAAAATGTCGGAGCAACGTTCAGGAGATAAATTAAGCGCCATGCGTGAAATAGCCGCCCGGTTCCCGGAGGCATTCGGATTCCCCATCCGGCCTTTGACGCTGACGGTCCGGCGTGACCTGATTGGCCATGGTTATCCCAAGGAAGTCGTGCAACAGGTGCTCAAGATGTATTGTTCCCGGCCCGATTATCTGGCGGCCACCATCGCTGGCAAATGCAGAATCAACCTGGATGGCAGTGATGCCGATATTCCCACCCAGGAGCATATCGATCACGCAAAGACGCGGTTGGATGCCTATAAGGCTCAGCAAAAGCAGCGCCGACCAGCGGCGGAGATCAAGTCTGCCCCGGAAAAACGATCCAAACCGGTGCGCGATGCAGAGAGAAAACCCGAGGTGATCCCATCCGTATCCAAACTGGAAACAGCACCAGCGACCCTAATGGGGACGGCCATGCAGGAGGCCTTGGCTAAACTGAAGGTGAAATAGTCCGGGCTTACTTCAACCAGAAGTGCGAGTGTTCTGAGAGGCGGTGATCCGCCTCTATGGAAAGGAGACCCCAGCCAGGGACTCCAGCATGCCGCAATGAATTCAGGTGAACCCGATCGGTTTGCCCCTTAATGGGCCGACTGATGACCCGCAATAGCCTGTCCGAAAATCGCCAAATCTGTCTTGAAGGGTTCTGACTCCACGTAGAGATCCCCAGAAAATGGGGTTCCGAACAGCACCACCAAATACAGGTTAAGGGCAATGAGCAGCGCGACCATACCTGTCAGGGCCAGTTGAACCTTAAAGCTTTCAAGACGAAAAAAGTAGGTGAAAATCACCGTCACCACGGCACCCAGACAGAGCACGACCCATTCGATGGCCGGCAGTCCGTGAAAAGCTATGGTTGTCCGCAGCCGGCGCTGTTCTTTCAGCTCCATGCCCTCTTGCAGTAATAGCGGGTACACCGCCTTCAAGTTTTCTGTCACCGGCTCAACGTCGGCCATTTCTCGTATCAGTTGGTACGCCAGGCTTCGAGCCTGCGGGTCACTTTTGCCGTGATCCATCATGGGCCATTCACGCTCTATCACTTCGCTGGCATAGGCAGCACAGAGCGATTGAAACTTTTGCGCTTTTTCGGCAGGCAGCCGCGAGCCCAACAGAAATAGATTGGCTAACGCGTCAGATTCTTTTTCCACCGTCACCCGGGCAGTGGAGAAAGTCTGCATGGCATCCACCACGACCAGGCCCAACAGAACGGCGTAAAGGGTTCCGGCCACCCCGAAAATATTTCCCGAGACATCATGGAAATGCTTTAGGCGATCGAGTTCAAATCGTTTCCGGATGAGGAGAACGCCATACATGGCGGCAACTACGAACAGGATGATTAGAAACGACCCGAAGGCATAACGCTCAACATTGAAGAGGGTGGCCATGGATAAAACTCCAGTGATGACTCCGTAATGGTGATGAGCTTAACCAAACTTTCGGATCGATGCAGCGCTCCGTTGGCGGACTGATTCGTCATACACCTGATCGGTGTGTGAGCCTTTCCAGCGGTTGGGGCGGGCTCCTTTGATTGAAGAAGCTCAAAGACACAAGGGGTCAGCACGTCCGCGCGAGATTTAGGGCACAATCCGGTGTTTTTTAGCTACAGAGGTTAAGGCGTATGCCTTCCCACCGAAGCGATCACTCTATTCCGAGCGGCATGAATACTTCGACACGCAAGGCCGTCATTGCCGGCATTCTGGGCAATACCATCGAATGGTACGACTTCGCCCTGTACGGCCATTTTTCGGTGTTCATCGGCCAGACCTTTTTCCCGAAGGAAGAACCCGGACTCGCCGTCCTCGCGGCCTTTGCCGTCTTCAGCGTCAGTTTTTTCATGCGGCCGCTCGGGGCGCTGATTTTCAGTGCCATCGGCGATCGCTACGGGCGCAAGAAAGCCCTGTCACTGTCCATGCTCGGCATGGCGATACCGACAGCCGCCATCGGCCTGCTTCCGGCGTATGCCGATATTGGCTACGCCGCCACAGCCCTTTTGGTCCTGCTCCGGTTATTTCAGGGTCTGGCCATGGGCGGCGAAATGGGTGGCGCGGTCACCTACGTGATGGAGCACACCCCCGAGCGCCGGATCGGTCTGGCGTCCAGCCTGATCCAGGCCAGCACCTGCCTGGGCCTCTTGACGGGGACACTGGTGTCCAGCGGCATTTCCGCCGCATTGACCGAAGACCAGTTCGGCATCTGGGGTTGGCGGGTTCCATTCTTGCTCGGCCTTCTGGCCGCCTGGATCGGCCTGCAGATCCGCCGCAATATGCCGGAAAGCACCTTGTATGAACTGGCCAAAGCCGAAGACCGCCTGCTGCACAACCCGATTAAAACCGTCTTCGCCCAGCACAAACGCGAGGTGTTGCTGGGCTTGGCCGTATTGATTCCGATGACCTGCTGCTTCTTCTTCGCCTTTGTCTACTTCAACACCTTCATGATGTCCGAACTGCATTTTCCAGCCAGCCGGGCCCTGATCATCACCTCCATCGGCCTGATGCTGTCACTTTCCGCGACCTTGCTGGCCGGTTGGATGGCAGACCGCTGGGGTTACAAATCGATTCTGTCGGTGGGTGCCGTATTGGGCCTGCTACTGGCCTATCCCATCACCCACTGGCTTTCCGGCACCACTGGCACCGAACGGGTTTTGCCGGCTTTTTTTGGCTTTGCCTTGCTGGTCGGCCTCTACACCAGCTCGGCTTTTGCTGCCGTGGCCGGGCTGTTTGCAACCGAGGTGCGCTACAGCGGTGTCAGCCTGGCGGTCAATATCGCTTCACCGATCTTCGGCAGCACCGCGCCTTTGCTCGCCGCCTGGCTCATCCGCGAATACGGCGTGGCTCAGGGATTCAGCGGGTTTGGCGGCTATCTGGTGGTACTTTTCCTCATCGCCGCCCTGGCCATCCGGCAACTGGATCACCACGCCTTCAGCGGCTGGGGACAAAGGGTCTGAAGGTGACACACAAGACGTCGTGACTGGACACCCGTGCCGGCCGTCCCTCAAATATTCATACCCCTTTGAAATCGAGCTTCGTACAATAGGCGCCTCTCAGGAAACACGTCATTACCCGAAAGGAACACGACCCCATGCCCAAGAAGCTACTCAAGCGGTATCTCCCGGACCCGGCAAAAATCAAAAACATCAAGGCCCTGGGTTTCCTCGGTGACAGGCTGCACTCCCCCAACCTGTGGCACCTCAACCGTCGTTCCGTATCGCGGGCTTTCGCTATTGGCCTATGGGCCATGTATACCCCGCCCCTGCCCTGGCAGCAGGTGATCGCCGCGCTGGGCGCGATTTACTTCAACGCCAACCTGCCGATTGCGGTGGCGCTGGTGTGGATCACCAACCCTTTAACCTGGATACCGCTGTACTTCATAGCCTATCAGGTCGGCGCACTGGCCATGGGTGCGGACACTTTCAGTTTCGATCAGTTTTCCAGCCTCTTCAGCATCGACAAGGTCATGGAACTCGGTACGCCCCTGTTAGTGGGATGCTTCATCCTGATGAATGTTGGTGGGGTGCTGGGCTATTTCGGTATTCAGTGGTTATGGAGAAGCTCCATCCGTCATGCGGTGGGATTGCGCAAGTTCAGGAATGCGCCCTTCAACTCGGCTGTCATGGCGAACGAGAGCTATGCCAGTTACAAAAAGTTTCTTGAACATCGGCATCCGCACGAAAAACCGGAATGAGTCTGCTGAACTGACCTGACAGACCGGCCCCGGCAACCCTCACCCTACAATAGCCACCCATGTCCTTCCTCGAAAAACTGTTCGTCCTCGGTCAGTATCCGCTGCCCCATCATCCCCTGTCGCGACTGATGGGCCGGCTGACCCACTGCCGAAACCCGGCCTTCAAGAATTTCTTCATTCGCCGCATCACGGACGCCTATCAGGTGAATCTGGACGAAGCGCTGGAACCGGACATCAATGCCTACGGATGCTTCAATGAGTTTTTCACCCGGCCGCTCAAGCCGGACGCGAGACCGCTGACTCAAGCCGCAGACGCCATTGCCTGCCCGGCGGACGGCTTTGTCAGCCAGGTGGGCGACATCCTTGAAGGGCAAATCCTTCAGGCCAAGGGGATGGACTATAGTGTCGAGGCCCTGCTCGGCGGTAATGCAGAACAGGCTGCCGCGTTCAGGGGGGGGAAGTTCGCGACCATTTACCTCTCGCCCCGCGATTATCACCGCCTGCATATGCCGCTGGCGGGAACCTTGCGCGAGATGATCCACGTTCCGGGACGGCTGTTCAGCGTCAATGACGCCACCGCACGAGGTGTGCCCAACCTGTTTGCACGCAATGAGCGTGTGATCGCGATGTTCGACACCGAGGCCGGGCCAATGGCCCTGATCCTGGTGGGCGCCATTTTTGTTGCCAGCATCGAGACCGTCTGGCACGGCGGCGTGGTGACGCCACCGACTTCCAGCCGGGTTCAAACCTGGAACTACGACGCCAAACCTATCCAACTGGCCCGTGGCCAGGAAATGGGCCGCTTCAATATGGGCTCCACCATCATCGTGCTATTTGGCAAAGACGCGATTCACTGGTCAGAGACGTTAAAAACCGGGACGGTCACGCGGATGGGAGCAGCCATCGGCGAGGTTAATCGTCAACGCTGAGTTCCGGTAAAGTGAGTCCCACGAAAATGCTATGTCTACGGTGTTCCCGACACCGCACGACCGCCTTTTGCGGGACGGTTAATGCCTTCGGCGCCCCCGCCGTCCCCGTCACCCGTTCAGCGACAACAGGGTCGCTGAACGAGGCTCTCAGATGACTCTACGGGCTTTCGGGAGGCCTTGCAGTTTGCCTTCGGACGGCGTTACCACGCCACCCGCCGGCAAACCGCCCGGCCCTGGCCCTTCTGGGGGGCTTGAAAAACATCCCGGTCTCGCCGCTGCGCGGCTGACCTTTGTTTTTCAGCCCTGACGCACGGTCGAGTCAGCCCGTAGGGTGCGGGAGGAAACCCAGCGAGTCGGCAACGCCGTTTCCCTGTGCTTCAGCCCAGTCTATGGCTGAGGAGGAGCCGCTTCGATTTTCAGAGGCAGCGGCTCACAAGTCGCCTTCATTAATTTGACACATATTTAGGCTACCTTTGATCGTCGCGGTGCTTCGGCGAGTCCGCGACGATCCGGGTTAACCGTCTAATGGACGGTTACAGTTCTCCTCTATCTTAACGGTGTCATGATGAAATCATTGTTTTTCAGAACCTTGGCCTTGAGTCTTGCCGTGGGATTCATCTCAACGGCTGCACATGCAGAATTCAGTTTTGCCTTGATTGGTGACCAGGAATACGACGCCACTCAGGAGGCTATGTTTCCTAATCTTAGAGACAACATCAATAGAGATAAAAGTATTCGTTTTGTCATTAATGACGGCGATATCAAGGGTGGATCAGTACCTTGTACAGATGGGTTGTATGCAACACGGCTGAGTGAATTCAACCAGTTTCAAATGCCGTTTGTCTACATTCTGGGTGACAACGAATGGACTGATTGTCATCGTGCAAAGGCTGGCGGATACCAGCCACTTGAGCGTTTGGCCAAGGTTCGTTCAGTGTTCCATAATTTCAACTCACCAAGTCTTGGCGCCAGAACCATGCCGCTCTTGCGTCAAAGTCCGCAATATCCGGAAAACGTTCGCTGGCATTACGCCAATGTTCAGTTCGTAGGTCTCAATGTTCCTGGGAGCAATAACGGCCTGTCTGCAACGACCAACAACAAATACGATGCCGAGAATCTGGCTGAGTACAAAGTACGTAATGCCGCCAATATAGCATGGCTAAAAGAGGCCTTTGCAGAAGCCAAAAGGTACAACAGGATCGGTCTGATGATGGTCATTCAGGCCAATATGTGGGATCCCATCCCATCATCAGAGTTGACCGGATTCCAGGAGTTCATCAAGGTTATCGAGGATGAAACCAAAACCTTCGGCAAGCCGGTAATCTTAGTGAATGGTGACAGCCACTATTTCAGGGTTGACAAACCACTGCCCACGATTGCCTTTGATCCAACATTGGCCTTTCAGCCGGGCCCTTGGGAGTCACCGCTGCCACGTTTAAAGAACTTTACCCGTGTTGAAACCTTTGGCACGGTCAATAGTGACTGGGTCAAGGTTACGGTTGATGCCAAGGATCCTAGCGTATTTACATTCCGCGAACGGATTGTCCCAAAACATGTTCCA
>SXQV01000123.1 GCA_005792805.1 Methylococcaceae bacterium
CAGGAAAACATCTTCCACACCAAGATGATCCTGAAGGATTTCGTGCTCGACAACTACCTTTTCGACACCGACAAGGATGCCCTGACCCCTGACGAGCGAACCGCCATCCAGCGCCAGCTGAAGCACGAGATGGCAGAAATCTTTTATGGCCGCAATTACAAGCTGCGCCGCTGAGACAAAGCGATTTTTACTCGCGTAAAAAAACCGGCTTCATGCCGGTTTTTTTACGCGAGTTGTCTGGCAAGAAGCGTCACCGGATGGAGCACCTCAATAGCGCCGAGGCCGCGCTGCTTTAGCCCGGCGCGGAGGTGCATGGCACAACCTGGATTGGAGGTGAGCAGTACCGAGGATTGGCTGCCGTCAATGCGGTCTAGCACATCGTCGCGCAGCTCGGCGGCCATTTCCGGATGGTCAACCAGGTAGCTGCCACCGGCACCACAGCAGTGCACCTGAGCGGGTAGCGCGATCACTTTCAACCCTGGGATGCGCCCTAGCAGCGTGGCGGCATGGCGATCGGCGCGCAGCACATTCTTCAAACTACAGGGAGAATGCAGACAAGCCGTTGTCGGCAACGGCTTGAATGCCAGGTCTGCCGGCCAGGTCTGCTCTGCCAGAAACTGGCTGATGTCGCGCACACGCCGGCTGAAGCCCTGGGCGCTGACGGAAGGAGCGGTCTGGCCATATTCACCGAGCATCACCCCGCAACCACTGGCAAGGCTGACGATGGCCGGGGCATCGGAATCCGCAAAGGCCGTGAGGTTCTGCTCGATGCGTTTTGCGGCGGACGAGGCGTCACCGGCATGCTGGTGCAGCGCACCACAACAGGTTTGGCGTTCCGGAATATCGACCCGAATACCGAGATGATTCATGACTGCCATGGCCGAGATCACGGTTTCTCTATCCAGCAGTTCCGCAGTACAGCCGAGGAACAGCGACGCCCGCGCCGTTTCCGCCCTGGTTGTGGACGGGTAGGAGCCTGGCGAGGGAAGCGGCCTGGAGTAAGCGGTGGGAAGTCCAGCCGCCATTTCACCGGCCCCAGCCAGGCAAGCCAGCGTTTTGACGGCGCTGGCAGCGACTCCGCCCATCACCTGGCCAGCCATCGGAGCCAGCGTTGCACCCGTCAGAACACCGCGCATCAGTGTTTTCTTCAGGCGCAGGCTCAGCGAGCCCTCGCGGTTCTGGTGGTATGTGACTGAGCGAAAATGATCGACGATCTGCCCGTAGGGCACGTAGGCTGGGCAGACCGACTCGCAGGCGCGGCACAATAAGCAATTATCAACATGCGCATTGAGCTTTGGGGTTGCCTTGAGCTCATCCCTGGCCCAGCCCTGGATCAGGGACAGGCGGCCACGGGGCGATTCATTCTCGTCCCGGGTTTTCTGGTAGGTGGGGCAATATGGCAGACACAAGCCGCATTTAACGCAAATATCGGTTTGCTGGGCAAGGACAGGATCACTCATGACGGATTTGCCTGCGCCCGCTATTGATGGAGTAGTTAGCGTTTAGTGACGGAAATGCCGCATGCCGGTGAATACCATGGCCATGCCATGTTCATCGGCGGCGGCGATCACCTCGGCATCACGAACCGAGCCGCCCGGCTGAATCAGGGCGGTCACGCCCGCTTGCGCCGCCGAGTCGACGCCATCGCGGAACGGAAAAAAGGCGTCAGAGGCGACCACCGACCCCGCAACGGCCAGTCCGGCATCTTGAGCCTTAATGGCGGCGATTCGCGCCGAATACACCCGGCTCATCTGCCCGGCACCAACGCCGATGGTTTGGCCATGCCTGGCGTACACACTGGCGTTCGACTTCACGAACTTGGCGACATTCCAGGCAAACAGCAGGTCTTCAATTTCCTGATCGGTGGGCGTGCGCTGAGTAACCACCTGTAAATCAGATTTCCCGATGCGCCCATTGTCACGATTTTGCAGAAGCAGACCGCCGGTCACTCGCTTCAAATCCCATTCGTCAGGCGGGATGGAATCCCAGGTGCCGGTTTCCAGGACGCGAATATTGGCTTTAGCGGCAAGAATGGGCAGAGCCGCCGCGCTGATGGTTGGCGCCAGGATAACCTCAACAAACTGCCGGTCGACAATGGCCCTGGCTGTAGCGGCGTCCAGTTCGCCATTGAAGGCAATGATTCCGCCGAAGGCCGAGGTCGGATCGGTAGCATAGGCGCGGTCATAGGCTTCGGTCAGATGCTTGCCAATGGCTACCCCACACGGGTTGGCATGTTTGACAATGACACAGGCCGGCTCCTCGCTGAAGGCTTTCACGCATTCCAGCGCCGCGTCAGCATCGGCAATATTGTTATAGGAGAGTTCCTTCCCCTGAACTTGGCGGGCCGTAGCGACCGATCCGTGAGGTGCATTCGGTTCTGCATAAAACGCACCCTGCTGATGGGGGTTTTCCCCGTAGCGCATACCCTGCACATGCCGAAAGCGCAGCACCAGCGGGTCAGGGAAAGGTTCACTGCCTTCGATCTTGCCCAGATACTGGGAGATGGCCGCATCATAGGCAGCGGTATGGCGGAAGCTTTTGACTGCAAGGCGGAAGCGCGTAGCCTCTGACAACGCGCCCTGGTACTGGCGGAGTTCTTCCAGCACTGGGGCATAGTCTGCGGGGTCGACAACCACGGCAACGGACTCATGGTTTTTGGCCGCTGCACGGATCATGGCGGGTCCGCCGATATCGATCTTCTCGATGGCGTCTTCCAGTGAACAATCGGGCTTCGCGACCGTGGCTTCAAACGGATACAAGTTGACCACTACCAGGTCAATAGGGCCGATACCATGTTCCTGCATGACCTCCTCGTCGGTGCCACGCCGGCCCAGAATTCCGCCATGAATCCTGGGATGCAGCGTCTTGATTCGCCCCCCCATCATTTCAGGGAAGCCGGTGTATTCCGAAACCTCAATGGCCAGAATCTGGTTCTCGGCAAGCGCCCGGTAGGTACCACCAGAGGAGAGAATTTCAACACCAAGGGAGATCAATCCCCGACACAAATCGACCAAGCCGGATTTGTCGGACACACTGATAAGGGCACGATTGACTTGGGTATTCATTGATTTCTGGTTTGGAGGGGCTTTCGCTTATTCGATGCCGTAGTGATTCATTTTTTTCCTCAGGGTGCCGCGACTGAGCCCGAGCACCTGAGCGGCCTTGGTCTGATTGAACTCGCAGTGTTCCAGAACGGTCTGGATCAGAGGCTGCTCGACTTCGCAAAGAACCAGCTCGTAAAGGTTGGTCGCACCATAACCATCGAGACGTGCGAAATAGTCCTTGAGCGCTGCCCGCACGTGCTGACTGAGTATGGAGTTGTCACTACAGTCCGGGGGCATCTTACCGGTTGCGCCTTTATCGGTCATGCCAAGCCCAAATCGATCATCTGGTCAAACACATCCGCCACGTAAGCCAGTTGTCCCAGGGCGCTGGTTTCGGAATTGAATCCGGATTTGCAGTTCATATTGCAGGGAAGATGATCCATGTACCAGCCGAAATGCTTGCGAGCGATTCGTATTCCTTGGTGTTCGCCATAGAAGGCGTGGAGTTCCTCCATATGCTCCAGAATGAGCTCGCGAATCTCCGAGTATTCGGGCGATTTGCTGGAGGAATTGTCATGCGTCTGGCTCATCGCCCGGAAAATCCAGGGCTGTCCGAGCGCTGCCCGGCCCACCATAACGGCATCGGCTCCGGTTTCCTTTAGAACAGTGAGCGCCTTGCTCGGGCTGTCGATGTCCCCATTGGCAATGACCGGGATCGCTACCGCCTGTTTCACCTCGCCGATTGTACGGTATTCAGCCTCTCCGGAAAACCCGCAGGCCCGGGTGCGGCCATGCACGGTAAGCGCCTGAATGCCGGCGAGCACGGCAATTTTTGCAATGTTGACGGCGTTACGCTGGTGCGTGTCCCAGCCGGTGCGAATCTTCAGGGTAACGGGTATATCCACCGCACGAACAACCGCTTCCAGAATGTTGAACACGAGGAGTTCATCGCGCATCAAGGCCGACCCGGCGGCCTTGCTACAGACTTTCTTGGCAGGGCAGCCCATATTGACATCAATGATTTGGGCGCCCCGATCCGCATTGAAGCGCGCGGCTTCGGCCATATCCCTGGGATCGTTGCCGAGAATCTGGACGGAACGCAAGCCGGCTTCGCCCCTGTGATCGGTGCGCAACAAGGTCTTGCGGTCATGGCGTAATGCGGGGTTCGCAGAAACCATTTCGCTGACGGCCAGCGCCGCGCCATAGCGCCGGCAAAGCGTGCGGAAAGGGCGATCCGTAATGCCAGCCATGGGCGCAAGAATGTACGGGTTCTTCAGCGTATGGGGACCGATTTGCATGGAATCACATTGGGGTTGGGCCACTCATTACAGAGGGGCTCAGGTATGCAAGGTCGAAAGCATCGGGCTTCCGCTAGCGCATGGGGAAGAGACTGCTTGCCCGGTCATGCCGCTTGGATTATCCGTGAAATACCTTCCAGCACGGTGTCCACGGTGTGAGCCTGCATACAGGGGAATTCTCCATCGCAGGTCGGACGACGGTGGCAAGGTGAACACTCCCGAGGCACATAGAGCACCCGGCTATTTGTTCGAGTGGTATCGAGGTAAGGGGCGGTTGAGCCAAACAGTGCCAGCGTCGGGGTATCCATCGCGATACCGAGATGGGTCAGCCCAGTATCCACGCCAATCAGAAGCCGGGCCTGATCGATAATCGCGGCACATTCAGCCAGCGAGGTTGTGCCGACGAGATTGGCGACAGTCCCGCTGGCCATCGTACTGATCCTCGCCGCGCGTTCCTTATCTCCCGGTCCACCCAGCATGACCGGCGTGTAGCGTGAATTTAGTTTCTGCGCCAGCATTGCCCAACGATCATCAAACCAGTGTTTTTGAGGTCGGGTGGTAAAGGGCGCCAGCACGACATAATCCTTGCGGATACCGGTTTCTTCGAGCAATGCCACCGCCCGCCGCCTAGCCTCATCCGGGACGGCGATGTCCATCACAAAACTTTCTGACGAGGCGCCAAGCCGGATGGCAAGATCCCGGTACTCCTTGCCGATGCGCGGGTCGTCCATTTCGCGCGGAACAACCTCGGTCATCAACCACTGGCTACCTTCGCGGGAGCCCAGGCCAATGCGTCGGCCAGCCCCGCTCAACCAGCTCCAGACGCCGCTTTTAAGCAGGCCCTGCAGGTCGAGAACGAGATCATACTTTTCGGCGCGCAAGGATCGGATGAATTCCCGGACTTCCCTGGTCAGTGCGGGGTAATCTCCGGATTTACGCAGCGCCCGCCAACGCTGGCGCGGGAGTAAGTGAACGTGGTCGAGACGGGGGTTGTGCCGCAGCAATCCCGCCTGCGCCTCTTCGGCCAGCCAGGCGATGCGGGCTTCCGGATAGAGACTACGCAGGGCAGGAATCAGGCCAGAGGCCATGATGATGTCACCGATGGCGCTC
>SXQV01000013.1 GCA_005792805.1 Methylococcaceae bacterium
CGTGAAAAATTACCGGAAGGGTTTCAGCGCAGTGAGTTCCTGCTTGAACATGGCGCCATCGACATGATTGTCGACCGGCGTGAAATGCGGTCGACCATTGCCTCCCTCCTCGATTTGCTGATGCCTGACTCCACCCGCTCACTGGGTGCCAACCCGCGTATCGAGTACAGATCTACCGACGAATCCCAGACCAACGCCTGATCCATGTTGTTTAATACGCTGGCCGAATGGCTGGCTTGGCAGGAAACGCTGCACCCCCAATCCATTGACCTCGGATTGGCCAGAGTTTCACGTGTGCTGGACCGAATGGCATTGCCATCCCATCGCCCGTTCACAATCAGCGTGGGAGGAACCAATGGCAAGGGCTCCTGTGTGGCCATGCTGGACAGCATTCTGCGCACGGCGGGCTTTCGGGTGGGCACTTATACATCCCCGCACATTCTTCGTTATAACGAGCGCATTTGTGTCGACGGCCAACCGCTCGGCGATGACCGGATCATGCAGTCCTTTCAGCGCATTGACGAGCAGCGCGAAGGGACATCCCTCAGCTTTTTCGAATTCAGCACCCTGGCCGCCCTCGATATTTTTTCGACAGAACATCTCGATGTCCAGATCCTGGAAGTCGGCTTGGGCGGGAGGCTGGATGCGGTGAACGTGGTCGATGCCGACATCGCCCTGATTGCGACGATCGATATCGATCATCAGGAATGGCTGGGCAATACTCGCGAATCCATCGGTCATGAAAAGGCCGGCATCCTGCGCGCCGGCCGTCCCGCCGTAATTGCAGATCCGGACGTTCCGCAATCAGTGCTACGCACAGCAGAAACGCAAGGGGTTCGCCTTCACCGGCAGGGTCATGAGTTTGGCTTCCAGCGGGATGGCGGCACCTGGTCCTGGCGGGGTAACGGAACGCCCCTCACCGGCCTGCCCTATCCGGCGATTCCCGGCGATCATCAATTGTTGAACGCCTCCGCAGTCATCCAGTGCCTCCAGCTGGCTCACCTGGAACCGCCCGTGACCGACGCATCCATTTGCCGGGGACTGACTGATGTCAGGCTGCCGGGACGGTTTCAGTATTTTCCCGGCGTGATTCCGGTACTGCTCGATGTTGCGCATAACCCACAGGCGGTAGGCATTTTGGCCGGCCATCTGCGTCAGCATTATTCGGGAAGGCGGATTCGGGCAGTATTTTCGGTGATGCGTGACAAGGACATCGTGGGCATGATCAATCTGATCCGCGAGGTAGTGGATTGCTGGTATCTTGCGCCTTTGCAGATGCCACGTGCGGCGTCCCCTGAAGAACTATCCAGAATCCTACATAATGCCGGTGTCCTCCGGGTTCAGCTGGGATTTAACGATGTCACCGATGCCTGCCGTGCGGCTCGGAGCGAGGCTAATCCGGGTGATCTCTTACTCGTTTTCGGTTCTTTTTTTCTGGTTTCTGATTATCTGGCAAATGTTGCCTGACAAGGGGGTTTACGCGAATGGATGAACAATTGAAACGTCGCCTGGTGGGCGCGGCCATCATCATGTTGCTGGCCGTCGTGGTTGTACCGCTGTTTTTTGAAGACAAACCGCCAAAAGATCCGTCAACCCTGCCGGAAGCGGCGCAAGAACATCCGCTGGCATTGCCGGCAGATGCTCCAGAACCAGCGGCGATAGCGGGCGTATCCACACCCGCCCCCACTACACCCGCTACAGCGCAAAAAAAACGGAAATACGAGGTCGTGCCCCTGGATGACACCCCCGCTAAACCGGCAAAAGTGGAGCCCGAACTCCAGGGTCAAACCGTAACCGGCGCCGCGCCAGCACCTGCCGACCCGGCACCCTATTCTGACGAAGAGGTGGAAAACACCGCCCCAACCCCTAGAGTTGTTGCCACACCGCCAGTTTCTTCAAGCAAGCCAAAACTTTCACCGAAAAAGCCCTCTTCCGCTGCTGAGACACAAACGGCCAAACCAAAAACCCAAACATCGGCAGCGGACTCGCATAATCATGCCGATCCCCTCAAGAAACCAGAAACAGGTACCGGCGCAAAAACGGCCAAATCGATTGCTTCCAGCGCGACCAAATCAACACCCGCCACCCGGACTGCCACAGTGGCCCCCGCCAAAAAGGCCTCAGCTCCCCTGGTGACCAACGCTGACAAGACCGCTACAAAGAAGCCGGTGCCTGCCACAACGACGGCGAAGCCCAAACAGACTGCTGGAGAAAAGTCATCATGGACCGTTCAGGCCGGAACCTTTGCGGAGGAATCAAACGCACGAAACCTGGTAGAAAAACTGAGGAAACGTAACTTGCCCGCAAAGGTTCACACCATTGATGGCAGTGCAGGAACGGTCTATCGGGTAACCGTGGGATCAGGTCTTGACCGCTCTCACGCCGAGAAAATCCAAAAGGAGCTCTCTTCCCAGGACGGCGTGAGTGGTGCCATCCTCCAGAGTCGATGAAGGCCACTGCTCCCCGCCTTTCAGGCGCTTCCGCCAGGACTTGGCCGGTTGATGATGGCCTTTAACTGGCTAGACCTGCTCATCATTGGAATACTGGGCCTCTCGGGCTTGGTGGGCTTGGTGCGGGGACTGGTAAGAGAGGTGCTCTCATTAGTGACCTGGGGCTTGGCTATCTGGGCCGGCATCACCTTCAGCGGTGTACTCGAAGGCTATCTGGAGAGCTCCATTCCTTCGTCCACCCTCAGAGTTGCAACGGCTTTCGGCATCCTCTTTGTGCTGACCCTGCTGATTGCCGGGATGGTGGGTTTTCTGTTGACCCGGATGCTCGAAAGTACGGGATTATCGGGTATCGACCGGATAGCCGGATTGTTTTTTGGACTGGGCAGGGGCGTTCTGATCATTGCCGTTCTGGTTTTTTTGGCTAGATCAACACCTTTACCAAAGGAGAGCGGGTGGAGGGACTCGCAACTGATGCCAATGTTCCAATCCATTGCGCTCTGGCTGGAAAGCCAGTTACCTCCGGGATTTGTCCCACGACTAGATTCCAAAACCGTTTCACATTAAAAAACAAGAAACCCCTATGTGTGGTATTGCCGGTATTGTCTCCCATCGGGAAGTAAATCAGGAGCTTTATGAAGCACTAACGGTTCTTCAGCATCGCGGACAGGATGCGGCCGGCATCGTGACCTGTGAGGGAGACAAATTTCATTTGCGCAAGGATAGTGGGCTGGTACGGGATGTCTTCCATACTCGTCACATGCTCAACCTTCGCGGCACCATGGGCATTGCCCATGTTCGTTATCCGACTGCCGGTTGCACCAGCTCTGCCGAAGCCCAGCCTTTCTATGTGAATTCCCCCTACGGAATTACGCTGGCGCATAACGGCAATCTGACCAACGCTGAAAAGCTCAAGAAGGAGCTCTTCGTCCAGGATCAGCGGCATCTCAACACCGACTCCGACTCCGAGGTGTTGCTCAATGTGTTTGCTCACGAACTGCATGAGCTGGGCAAGCTGCGCATCACCGCCGACGACGTGTTTCAGGCCGTCTCGGGCGTTCATGCCCGCTGCCAGGGTGGTTACTCGGTGGTGGCCATGATCACGGGTTTCGGCGTTCTCGCCTTTCGCGATCCGCACGGTATTCGACCGTTGGTCTATGGCGAGCGGAAAACCGATCAGGGCACCGATATCATGTTCGCTTCCGAGAATGTGGCTCTTGATGTCTTGGGTTTCTCGACCGTGCGTGATCTTGAGCCCGGTGAGGCGATATTCATTGAACGGGATGGCACCCTGCATTCTCGCCAATGCGCAAAGGAAACCTCGCTTTCCCCCTGTATTTTTGAGTACGTCTATTTTGCGCGTCCCGATTCGATCCTCGATAGCATTTCCGTATACAAGGCCCGCCGCCGGATGGGCGACAAACTGGCCGACAAAATCCTGCGGCTCCGACCTGACCATGACATTGATGTAGTGATCCCCATCCCCGACACCAGCCGCACTTCTGCCCTGCAACTGGCGAACAGGCTGGGGATAAAATACCGCGAGGGATTCATCAAAAACCGCTATATCGGACGCACTTTCATCATGCCTGGCCAGCAGCTGCGCAAGAAATCAGTGCGGCAAAAACTGAATGCCATCGGCATGGAATTCCAGGGACGCAATGTCCTGCTCGTCGACGACTCCATTGTGCGTGGCACGACCTCGGAGCAGATCATTCAGATGGCGCGGGATGCCGGTGCCAACAAAGTCTATTTCGCCTCGGCCGCCCCGCCTGTCCGGTATCCCAACGTCTACGGTCTCGATCTGCCGGCGGCCGAGGACCTGATCGCGCATGGCCGTACCGAAGACGAGGTCGAACGTGAGCTAGGTTGCGATTGGCTGATTTATCAGGATCTCCACGACCTGATCGATGCCGTACAGCGAGGCAACCCAGAGATAAAAAAATTCGATACCTCGTGCTTCAACGGCGAATACGTCACCGGAGACATCAATGAGGCGTATCTCGAACGCTTGAGTCATCACCGCAATGACGATGCCAGAGCGGAGCGCCGGGGATCGGGTACGACCATCGGTTTACATAACGCGGGTTAGGGACAGGAAGGCATGGAAGAATTGGATTGGAACGAGTTTCATCTCGACACACAGGCTATCCGGGCTGGGCAGCATCGGACACCCGAGGGCGAACATGCCGAACCGATATTCCCCACATCCAGTTATGTATTCGGCAGCGCCGCTGAGGCGGCTGCCCGCTTCTCCGGCAAAATCCCCGGAAATATTTATTCCCGCTTTACCAATCCGACCGTCCGGACTTTCGAAGAACGCCTGGCGGCGCTGGAAGGAGGAGAGCGCTGCATTGCCGTGGCTTCGGGCATGGCCGCTATCGCCAGCATGGCGTTTGGTCTGCTGAAGGCAGGCGATCACGTTGTCTGCTCCCGAGGCGTCTTTGGCAACACGGTGCTGTTATTCCAGAACTACCTCGGCAAGTTCGGCGTGGAAACAACCTTTGTCGACCTGACCGATTACACCGCCTGGGCAGCCGCATTTCGACCTTCGACAAAACTGATGTTTGTCGAGACGCCCTCCAATCCCTTGACCGAGATCGCCGACATTCGGCGATTGGCGGATTTGGCTCACCAGCACGAGGCCCTGTTAGCCGTTGATAACTGTTTCTGCACGCCGGCCCTACAGCGTCCTTTGGAGCTCGGTGCAGACTTGATCATTCATTCCGCAACCAAATACCTGGATGGACAGGGACGTTGCGTAGGCGGAGCCATTGTCGGCGGACAGGAATTGCTGGAAAAGCAGATTTATCCATTCTTGCGCACCGGCGGCCCATCCATGAGCCCTTTCAACGCTTGGGTTTTTCTGAAAGGCCTGGAAACGCTAGGGATTCGGATGCGTGCCCACAGTGAAAATGCCCAGCTGCTAGCCGAATGGCTGGAGCATCAATCCTGGGTCGACCGCGTCAATTACCCAGGCCTCAAGTCTCATCCTCAGTACGAGCTGGCCAAGCGCCAACAAAAATCGGGGGGCGGCATTGTCAGCTTCGAAGTGAAAGGGGGGCGCGAAGCCGCCTGGAAGCTTATTGATTCCACACGAATGCTATCCATCACCGCCAACCTGGGCGACGTCAAAACCACCATCACCCATCCCGCGACCACCACTCATGGCAGATTAACCGAAGCAGAGCGTGAAGCCGCAGGTATTCGTGAGGGACTCATTCGTATTGCAGTGGGGCTGGAATCCATCGACGACATCAAGCGAGACCTCTCCTCCGCCACGCTTTAGCCGCCGCAAAAAAAAGTAGCAACCTGGTCAGGACCGGCAGGATGACGGCCTAGTCGATGAAGACCCAACAAAAAGGAGTGGATGGAAGAAAAACGGGTCACGCGATTGCCCGCCGCACTCGCATCACCTCCGGCCACGGCCCGAACGACTGCTGAAAGTGAGTCCCACGAAAATGCTATGTCTACGGTGTTCCCGACACCGCACGACCGCCTTTTGCGGGACGGTTAATGCCTTCGGCGCCCCAGCCGTCCCCGTCACCCGTTCAGCGACAACAGGGTCGCTGAACGAGGCTCTC
>SXQV01000124.1 GCA_005792805.1 Methylococcaceae bacterium
AGGCTGGTGAACCCGTCCTTGTTGTTGGTGACGCAGTTCGCAAACGCGGTTTCTGCGGCACTGCCACGCGGACCCATGATCAGGTCGATATGCGCGACTTCATTGCCGTCACCGATCAGTGCTTCACCGACCAGCAGTTTGTTGATTTTTCCCATGACTAAGTCCTCGGTATTATCGTTGTTAAAAAAAGAAAAAAATTTCTGAAGTATCGACATGGCTATGTCTCTCCGTGCAGACGAAAGGTGGTGTCTGCTTTATTGTTTTGAGTCTTACGTTCTCAATGAAACCTGAAATCTCGCATTTCAGTATGGACTCTCCAGTCGGGCGGCCAACAAGGTCGCCACTGTCAAGTCTGCCGTCGTTCCAGGATTGATGCCCTGGGATTTGAACTCCAAGTCCACACCCCTGAGCAGGTCCAGGTTTTTTCCGGGCAACTGTGATGCGGAAAGTACTCGTCCAACCTCAGCCATCCGGGTTGAGATTTGCCGGGAACAATCCGCCCCAAACTTGCGCTCTACGTGGCTGTCCGTGTAACGAGTGATAAGCTCGACGAACACCGCCACCGTCGCCCATTCTTCATTACCCCAGTGGGACAGCTGCGCATGATACAACGGAACGGCCATGTGGAAAACATCAGCAAACGAATTAGCATATTGACGCGCGATACTGTCGCGACGGGCCGCCAGCTGCATGGTTTCCAGAAGATTTACCCGAGGGATTTCGTTGACATCCTGTTCCGGCACCTGCCCAAGCCCCGCCGGCTGGGCCAGGCGAATAGCCCGATAAACCCATTCCGCATCGTCTACGGAAGTGTTTTTTAGAATGGCGTCGACCTTGGCCGGCAAAGACTCCTTGTCATCCTGATCGATAAAGGCCTGCATAAGTGGGGCCGCCAGCAGGATGATGCCGAGATTGGTGTTGCATTTCACCTCCTTGCTGGTGGCTTCGATCGCCCAAAAGATTTTCTTGCCCAGGGTGGCCGACGGATCAGTCAGGCAAGGCGCGCTCGCCAGAGCGCTGCGACGAAAATCCTCCACCGTCATGTCATGGCCTTCCGAATGCAGACTGACATTGCCGGGTTTGTAGGCGCGGAGCTCAAGCTCACAGGCCCAGAGATAAGCCTCGCGTGCGTAATCCCGCCGTTCGGCGTCTGAAAGCAGGGTCACTGGGCGTGCCGGGAATGGGCGGCCATCAGGGCAGGGTGGGAGAGAAAATCGTCCACCAGCCGATCGGCAATGGAGAGGTCGGTGACTCCTTGCAGCCCTTTCCATGCGGGTATGCTGTTCACCTCAAGGATGGCGTCACGGCCATGTTCATCGCGAATGATGTCTACGCCGGCGTAATTCATATCAAGCGCCCGCACCGCCTCCTCGGCGAGATGGCAAAGCCTCAGGTCTTCCAGATGAATTGGCTCGCAATGCGCGCCTTGGTGGACATTGTTCAGCCAGGTTACCCCGCATCTTTTCATGGCCGCCACCGTTTTTCCCGCGATGACGAATACCCGAAAGTCATGAGCGGTATCGCCGGAATGTACGTAGCGCTGAAGGTAAAAGACGCCATCATCATCCGAAAATCCGGAGAGATCATCCAGGCTGTCATAGCGGCGCAGCCCGGTTCCCTGTGAACCGAACAGGGGCTTGGACACCAGGCTATGCCCTTGCCGTAATTCCCGTTCGGCGATTGACCGGGCCATGTCGGCATCCCGCATCACCCAGGCGGGTGGCGTCGTGATTCCTGCCCGTTTCAACAGGAAACTGGTCATGCCTTTGTCCACCGTGCGTTCAATGGCATGGCCATCATTGTAGACAGGAACACCCAGTAATTTCAGGGCATGGAGAATATCGAGGTAAAGGATGACCTGCTCAAGCGATCCGCCCGGCACCCCGCGCACAAATACCCCGTCCGGAAGCCGATCTTCAAAACCGGGCAGGACAACAGGCAGTTCATCCTCATGCACATTGAGCCGGCAGGCGGTCAGGCTCAGGAAGCTCGTTTCATGGCCCCGGGTGGCCAGCGCCTCACGTAAACGCTTGCCGTGCCAGCCCGGGTCGTCGGTGATGACGGCAATCCGGCCCACTATTCGCCGAAGGACCGATCAAGCAAGGCTTCATCCAGCGCGCCCGCATGGAAGCTGTGACCTGACTCAACCGCTGTCACTATGACCTTGGCTGGGCTGAACAGCATGGCGTCAACCTTGAAGAAGTCATAGCCGTATTCCTTGAAGATTTCGGCAAAGGGCTTGCCGTAATCGCGCGAGGTTGAACTGGGCAAACCGGTGGCCAGTGCTCTGGCATCTTCATCGCTACCTTTGACAAACAGGTGCGCCGTCCCGCCAAACAGGATGGCGTCATTGGTTCGGCCCATGGCCTTGACGAAATTGGGGTGCGGAGGCGGGACCGGGGCCGAAGCCATCCCGTCGATAATGTTGCCCAGGGGAAAGTGCAACGAGTGAGCCTTGTGCAGCGCAACTTCCAGAACCCGGCTAACGACCTGCATGCCCCCGGCCAAACTGGAGGTCGGCGTCAGAATGACGTGTACGCTGTCGGTTTCCACCTTGCAGGCACGGGCAATTTTCTCGATCACTTCTGCTGGCGGTACCTTGTCCACCTCCATGACGATGGCGGTTTCGCCGTGAACATCCCGATAGCCCAGCTCCTCGTACAATTCCTCCACCGGCTTTTCCACGCCGTCCTTTACTTTTGTCGCCATGGCCCGGGCAGGGCCTGAACCGAGCGCATGAAAGGCACCCTTGCCCTCGCCGTGTGACAGACTCCAGCCGGCATATTGGCTGCCCAGACAGGCGAATACCGGGTTCGTACTGTATACGTTCACCATGGTCGGCCAGCGTTTGAAGAGCGAATCCTGGGTCAGGGTCACCTTGCCCAGTCCGCCCATGCACACTTCCGCGATGAGTCGTCCAGCCTCCAGTCCGCCCAGCGCCTGGATGCCGGCATCGATGACGGTGCAGTTGTTGGCCAGCCGGTCCACCTTGAGCCGCAGACGATCGGCGTGCGCGATCATGTATTTGACGATGGGGAGTGCGTAGGCATTGACGCTTACATGGGCTTGCATTGAATCTCTCCGGACGGTCTGAAATGGTTAGGAACTGGATGGGTGGGCTGCGGACAGTCGTGCCGACAGCTGGTTGAGTCTGGCCTCAAGCAGCCGCTCAGCCTCAATGGGATTCCCGCCTTCCGCCCGTACCGTGCAAAGCGGTTCGCCCGCCACGACAGGGGAGCCGGAGACTGGCAGGTCGGCACACCAGGCGGGCCAAGCGCTTGATGCCATGGAGATTACGCGCTTGGGCGCAAAAATCACTCTGAATGCCCTGCTGCTCGATGCCGCCGCATCAAAAGCCAGCTCGCCCCGGCATGCCCGAATGTGAGCGGCTAACAGGCCTTCAGGGGCATCCTGATCGTAAAGTGCCATTGTGGCGCTGGGTCGGGCGTTGACTTCCAGTACTTGCAGCTCATCGCGACTGTCGATCATGAAGTCCAGGCTATTCAATCCTTTGATCCCGCTCGCCTTTACCAAGGTGATGATATGACTTTTGACTTGCTGACGTAGCCTTGCATCCAGCGGTGCATGATTCATGGCTCCCGCAAACAGGAAAGGTTGCGTCGGGCTTGCCGAAGTCCACAGGGTATTGAAACCGATGACCTTTGCCTCGCGGCCATCGGCCAGGAAAAGCGCTGACAGGGCGGGGCCATGCAGCCGCCTTTGGTAGTAGTCTTCCGGCCCGGCCTGATCTTGGGCGCAGAAGCGTACACGCTTGCCCCCCTCGCTGCAACCGGACTTGATCAGCCAGTTTTCTGTCCTTGCCGGCCTTTCATGGCGGATTTCCGGGTAACTGATCCCGCAATGCCGCAGTAATCCGAAGAAAGACGGCGGTGATCGAAAAAGACGCTGTATCGCGGGTGAATTGCCAATGACCTCATGCGATTTGGCGAATGCCTCCAGCAGATCGGGTTGCGTATCCAGCCCGCTTCCATAGACCAGCGGGTAATCCTTGCCTGGAGCCAGCCTGAGCGCCGCTTCCAGAAGCGGCGGCGGGTCGAAGCCACCGTTTTGAAAAGGCACGGTCTCGGAGACCGCCGCGCTGGCCCGTGTATCCGCATCGGCATAGTGATCGAGAGTCACCGCACGGATTCCGGCCCGGGCCGCCGACTGGGCCAGCATCCGTGCCGAACAGCTGATTATCAGGAGTTTTTCCGGCAGATCCGCCGATCTTTGGGGCTCGCGGGGCACCGCAGTCTCGGGGAGAATCAGGCGGAGATTTCCTGAATATCAGCCCCGCGAGATCGGGGGGTGGCAATCAGGCATTGCAGCGTGTGGCCGCTATCCAGCTGTGCCAGCAGCCCATCACGGATTGCTGCCGCCTTTCCCGGGCCGTCAATCAGGCAGAATCCGGTAGGCCCCCAGGAACTTTGACCTATGCCGACCCCCCCATTGGCAGCCAGGAACTCCATGGCATCACGCACCCGTGGGCTGGTAAAGCGTCCTCCCTGAGCCGGTGCGAAATGGTCTCCAACCGAACGCTGCAATTCCGTTATCACCGACCCGAAGCTTGCCATATCGCCTTCGACCACCGCAGGGAGCCCACGCATCAGCACAAGATGACAAAGCCGCGCCGCTTCGGCGGCTGGAAACATCGGCAGGGCCGAGAAAGCAGCGGTTTCTGAGGGGCCATGCAGACCCGTTGCGTGTTGGTCCAGCACGATCAGAAAGCACCAGCCGGAAGGGAGCGGCAAGCGTGAAACGACCGGCGGAACCTGTGTTTGCGGGCCACGTCCGGCGTCTACAATCAGGCCGCCCTGCTCGAAAACGGCAATGCCGATCCCGGAGCGGGCACCGCGACCGATGATATTCGCGATGTCAGCCGCGCCGAGATTCAGTCCAAACAGCCGGGACAGGCCTGCTCCTATTGCCAGAGCCATCTGGGTGCCGGAGCCCAAACCGGCATGATGCGGGATGGTGTGGTCTATGTGGATGCGCGCCGGCAGTGATCGGCCCAACGCCAGAGCAATGTTTTCGGCGGTGCGTTGTGCGCGTCCGCAATCTTGCCCCGTCACTTCGAGCCGATCTGACGGTTGCAGCGACAACCGGGTCGCAATCTCGTTAATGCCGACGCCGATACTGCCGAATTTGCGGCCCAGGCTGCCGCCCATATCCAGAAATCCCAGGTGCAGGCGTCCTGGTGCCTCAACGATGACGCCGGGGCTGACGGGGGTTGGGGGATGTTCTGCTCGCAACAGTCGGTCTCAGGTAGTGGGGTCAGGCCTCAAGCCTATGGGTTGACCCCGTGGCGCAGGGCTACGCAGGTTATTTTATGATTCCACAGGCAATTCTGGAGCCCCCGGGCTGGTCGGCGTAATTGTCTGCGGCACCGTGAATAATCAGCGTGCGGCCTTTCAGGTCGCCGGATTTCAATCGGGCCGAATTGACGGGAGTCGCGGCGGAGCCGTCCGG
>SXQV01000014.1 GCA_005792805.1 Methylococcaceae bacterium
ACACCATCTTTGCGATATCCAGGCCGATTGTCGTAGCATTCATCTTGGATTCCTCCTTTCTCATGAAGTGGTTGTTTGAATTTCCACTTTGGCACATCACGATGCCGTTAGGGAGGAGGAGTCCATACCATTAGGACAGTGCGGGGGAACGCAGTCTCGCCTTGAAACCTCTCCGCCTCAATTTGCAGATGACAAGGCAATGTGCCGTTACGTTGAATCTACCCTTAACCCGGCGCGGTCAATCTGACCGTTTCAAAGTTTCGCATTCTGTCCCACTCTCTCAGCGTTAGCTGGTGATGTTCCGGAAGGGATGGAAATTCCGGGGAAAGCACGCCAAACTCCCGCAACCATTCAATCCGTCGCCGATACATGAATGCCTCCTCGGCGACATCCTCCATCAGTTTCAGATGATGAAACATCGCCCAGGGATCATTCAAATCTGATGGGCCAGTGGATTCCGATTCTGTTTGTGATGTCATGATGGCACCCATCAGAAGGACACCGTGGTTTCGAAGAAACCGTAATCGCCCTGATCCGAGGTGTAGTTACTACTCAGAATCTGTTGTCCAAACGCATGGGCGTAAAACGCCGTCAGCGTGACATTGCCGATGGGTTGGTAGGACACAGAGACATGAGTAAGGTTGGCCAGGTCTCCAAAACCATGGGTTGGCGTCCCGAGGTAACCAAACAGTTTTTGGTTGCCTGCACCGCTGCTGGAATAAACCAGATCTTCGGTAGAGTTCACGCTCAAGGAGTGATAGTCCCAGCGGATATTGACCTTGGGGTCCGGCCTCAGAATCGCCTGAACGAAGACATCCTGATTGTTCATCAGGTTGTAGAAGGGAAATTGCGCATACAGCCAGGCTGTCGGGAGCATCTGAAAAAATGTCCCGTGAGTATTCCTGTCCTGCCGGTTCGTATCTCCAGAGCCGCTGTTCACTCCGGCCCGAAGCCAGGGACTTGCCCAGAGATCAGGCAATTGGTAGCCCATTTCGGCACCATAGGCCCAGGCTCTCTGATTCATGCCCTGAAAGGTTCCCATCTGACCAAAGGCAAAAACGGTGGTATCCAGTTGGCCGGAGCCCAGCCCGGTTAACCGGGCCAGGTGTCCACCGATCGTATTGATCGAGATATTGGTGTTCTTTTGGGGAGGTAACGTTGTCTTGTTGTCTAAGGCGACGACATTCTCACGATGGTCGTTGTAGTTGTAGAAGGCCAGCCGGCCAAGGGTATTTCCAAACAGTTCCCCCTCTTTGAGATTGAGCGTGATCCCTGAGAGATTGATTCCACTGATGGAATCCATGGCATGGACGTCGAAACCACCCTGCGTCGGAACAAAGCCAAAAGCTGAAATTTCCCAATCCTTCGCACCATAGCCAAGGGTGCCGCCATCAAAGCTTCTGCCGACATGGGTGTAGTCAAATGATCCGATCAATCGTTGCGATAACCGGGTGTCCTGAATCCATTTAAGGCTCCTGTTCTGAGCCGCTCCTTGCGCACCATCCGCATAGAGCTGCCGGCCGCCAGAAAGCCAGCTGCCCGAATACTTGAGTTTCATCCATCCCTGACGCAGGAACCCGCTGTTCTGATCGTTGTACTGCGAGTTTTCGTAATACCGGGCACCCAAACCCACGGCTTTCGATGGAATCCCGGCAAGCGTACTGTCCTGGAATTGGGTCAGCACTTCCAGCCACTCGGAATACGTCAGGCGAGCTGCCAACTGGAATTTATTGCCCATGAACCCGTAGTCATGGCTCCGATCAACGACCTTGCCCTTGACCTTGAGATTCCCAAACCAATCCATGGCCTCACCCCGGATTCGGTCATAGAGTTCGACTTTGACCTTCGTGTCCTTGCCCAGCTGAAACTCCAGTGGGTTCGGCTCATCCGCCATGGCGGTGAAGGAGGCGATGAAAAAAGTCCCTGCGAGAGGCCGGGAAATAGCGGAAGAAAGTGAGAAGTCGGTCGATTTCATGGGTTCCTCTTTGAGTCATCATTTCTCAATAAGGCTGCCCATGCGTCCGGTAAGGATCACGTCGTACCCCTGGCTTTTACAGGGCAGCTGAGGACGACGTTGTCCATTCGGAGAGCCCTTCCGGCATTGGCGGGCTCACGAAATAATTTGCAGATATTATGCCAAACGATATTTGGCGCTTTTATGGTTTGCTTTACGGGTTTTGGCTGACCTATTGCCTGATACAGTGCATTTGCAGCCACATAATGAGGCAGTTTATGGACTCATTTCCGTGATTGTCACCAGCGTTCGGGCAATATCACTGACTTTCTGGTTGCGATCCATTGCCGCCTTCCGCAGGACGCTGTAGGCCTTGTCCTCCGATATGCCATGCTGCGTCATCAGAATGCCCTTGGCCCGGTCAATGATCTTTCGATCCGCCAGTTGATTACGGGTTTCATCCAGCTCCTTTCGAAGCGCTTCGAACTCCCTGAAACGCGCCAGCGCAACTTCAACAATCGGGATAATCCTCGCCTGGTCAAGCCCATCCACGACATAAGCACTCACTCCCGCCTGAACAGCCTGACGGATATAGTCCTTGTCGCGATTGTTTGAGAACAGAATGATGGGCTTGGGCTGGTCCCGACCAATTTCTCTCATTTGTTCGAGGGTATCGCGGCCGGGAGCCTCCATGTCAATGATGATGACATCCGGCTTGAAGGCCTTGACTTCCTCGGCGAGGGCGGCATCGGCTGTAATCTTGGCGACAATATCGTAACTCGCATCGCCGAGAGCCTGCTGCAAGATCGCGCTTCTTTCAGGATGCTGATCGACCAAGAGAATCTTGAGACTCATGACATGACCCCAAGGCGGTTACTTGCCGACCGGCGATGGTGGAGCTGAACGCCCTGGATATAGGTATCCGGATCAGCCGGATCGAACCGGGATCCATCACGGAAGCGGTTCGTCCCCGGCCCCGCTCTCTCCGCAGCGCGTTCAGAGACACTGCCCCTTTCAAGCTTTTCATCATGCACGGGTGACCACCTCTTTTCGTTAACTGCCTATCTTTCCTGATCAGCCATGTTTCTGGATCAGCGCCCTGATCTCGGAAACACAAGAACCGCAATTGGTGCCTGCCTTGAGCTGAATACCCACCGATTCCGGCGTTTTACATCCACCTTGGGTAATGGCTTTGATCAGCGTTTTCTGGCCCACACCAAAACAGGCGCACACCATTTTTCCGTCATCTTCCTGTTCGAGTGACTTCCCGAGAAGGAGATGGCGACGGTCGGAATCGTTCAGCGCGTCGGCGGCAAAGAGCGAGCCCAGCCACTGCCGTGCTATCCCGATGGGCTCTCTGTCGATGAACAAACACCCTTCAAACCGCCCGCCTTGCAGTAACGCCACTCTGAACCGGCCGGAAGCCGGATCGCACAGCTCCATCCATTCAAGACTCTGGGAAGCACTGGTTGCATCAGCAGGGGCAAGCCAGGAGCGGGCCATAGACAGAGGATCGTGAAGGGCCTCAGTTCCAGCGAGCTCATATTGCCAGTACCCCTCCCCTCTGATCCGGATCGCATAAGGGATATCCGGGAGATCGGGTTCCGGGCGTGTCAGCAGGAACCCGTGCCAGGCCGCCTCATATTTTCTGACTTGTACCGGCGTATGTTTTGATTCCGGCTCTCCGGACAGAGGATCAACCAGCGGATTGACCAGCGCATTGACCAAGCCCTGACGGCTATTCTGGCCGGACCAGTGCATCGGCATGAATGCCGAACCCGGACGTTGATGCACGCCCACAGCGGCCCTCAACACGGCCTGACCATAATGACTGGCCACTTCAACCAGATCACCTTCGGCTATGCCGCGAGGTGTGGCATCAGCGGGATGTATTTCGAGATAGGGTTGGTTGATGTGATGACAAAGACGCGCCGTCTTTCCCGTCCGGGTCATCGTGTGCCACTGATCACGAATACGCCCGGTATTGAGGGCAAGCGGAAAAGCAGGGCTCAGCTTCTGCTCCAGGTTTTCTATCTTCGGAACGGTGAAGAGCCCTTTTCCGCCGGGACGGGGGAAACCTGACCCGGAAAATAGCCGCTGCCTCCCCGCGACCTCTCCTTGCAGGATGGGCCACTGTACCGGCGTCAGCGCATCGTATTCAGCAGGACTGAGGTGCATCAATCCAGCAAGATTGAGTACCCTGCTGCCGTCATTACGGAAAGCGGTCAGCCCGGCATGTTCGGTAAAGATCTGACCCGGGTGATCGTATGCAAACGCTTGTTCGAAACCCATCCGTTGAGCAACCCGGCTCAGAATCCACCAGTCAGGCCTTGCCTCTCCAGCGGGAGCCATGAAGCCCCGCTGCCGCGAAATGCGACGCTCCGAATTGGTGACGGTGCCGTCTTTTTCACCCCAGCCCTGGGCAGGCAGCATGACATGGGCAAATGGGGCCAGATCCGTTTGAAATTCACAGTCGGAAACCACCACGAATGGACAACCGGAAAGCGCCTCCCGCACCCGGTGCGCATCGGGGAGACTGACGGCCGGATTGGTCCCCATGATCCAGAGCGCCTTGATCCGCCCGTCTCCGACCGCTTCAAACAGATCCACCGCCTTCAGCCCCGGCTTGTCCGCCATCACCGGGCTAGACCAGTACGACTGCACCCACTCGCGATGCTGGACTTGATCCAGATCCAGATGGGCGGCCAATTGATTGGCAAGTCCACCGACTTCACGCCCGCCCATGGCATTAGGCTGGCCCGTCAGCGAAAAAGGCCCCATGCCTGGTCTGCCGATTCGACCCGTCGCCAAATGCACGTTGATGATGGCACTGACCTTGTCGGTTCCCGTCGCAGACTGATTAACCCCCTGGGACCAAAGGGACACGACCTTTTCAGTAGTTCCAAACCAGTGAAAGAACTGGACCAGATCCTTTTCTTCGATTCCTGTCGCCTGAGCGACTTCAGGAATGGATCCGGCAATCCCCCTCGCCTCCGCAAACACCTTGCCAAAGCCCTCGGCGTGATCATCCAGATAGGCCAGATCAATGAAGTCATGCTTGCGCAAAAAATGGAGCAGCCCCATGAATAACAGCGCATCCGTACCCGGCCGAATCGCCAGATGCAGGTCAGAGGATTCAGCCGTCGGTGTTTTCCTCGGATCTATCGTGACGATTCTCAAGCGGTCATTATGCTGTTTGGCCGCAAGCACACGCTGGAACAGCACGGGGTGACACCAGGCGGCATTGGAACCCACCACGATCACCAGATCTGCCAGCTCAAGATCTTCGTAGCAACCCGGCACGAGATCCTCGCCAAAGGCCCGTTGCTGCGCCGCAACCGTCGATGACATGCAAAGACGTGAGTTGGTATCGATATTGGCAGAGCCGATGAATCCCTTCA
>SXQV01000015.1 GCA_005792805.1 Methylococcaceae bacterium
ATGTTGAAGTGGCTGACGGCGACGATCATGTACAAATCCAGATCGTATTCCCGCCCATAGTGAGTCTCGTCCCAGCGCATGGCGTTTTTCAGCGAGGCCATGGCGTGATCGCATTTATCAATGTCCTGGGCTTCGGCAAAAATACGGAGAGTCACTTGTCGCTCTGAGCCAGTGACATAGTGATCTTCAAGGCATTCGAGTTGTCCGGCCACCAGCGCGAAGAGGTAGCAAGGTTTCCGGTAAGGATCAACCCATTTGGCCCAGTGGCGTCCGTTCAAGAGGTCGCCCGCCCCTTCCAGATTGCCATTGGAGAGCAATACCGGGTAAGTGGCCTTGTCAGCGACCAGGGTCGTGCTATAGCGGGCCATGACATCAGGACGATCCGGGAAATAGGTGATTCTGCGGAATCCCTGAGCTTCGCATTGGGTGCAAAACAGGCCCGCTGAAAGGTAGAGACCTTCCAGCGCCGTGTTGGCTTTAGGATTGATTCGGGTAACGATTTCCAGATCAAACGGGTGATCCGGAGCACTGCGGATCAGAAGGGTTTCGCGGGTGATCGTATAAGTCGCCGGATTCAAGGGCAGGCCGTTGATCTTCAGTGAAATGAGTGTCAGGTGCTCTCCATCCAGCAGCAAATCCGCATTTTGCCGGCTTGATGCAGGATTTCGCCGCAGGCTCAGGGTGGCCGTCACACAGGTGTCTTCCTCCGCCAGATCGACATACAAGTGGACGTCGTCGACCAGGAAGTCAGGGGGCGCGTAATCTTGGAGATGGATGGTTTTCGGGGTGGCTTCGCGCATGGTGTTCAGCAAGGGTTAATCAGGGCGGGCGGATTGATGGCTTCTGCAAAGCACAGGCTCTGGAGGTTAAGAATACCAAAGGAGTTGACTTGTATGCTCAGGTAAGCCACCGGCTCTGGTAATCGACTTGATGGGCTGAATGGCCTAAAATCCACCGATTTTCCCGACGATTGACTATTGACCCGGCCCTGGCCTGGCTCAAGAAATTTCTGTTTCATCCTGCACATGACGAACTCCATGACTGCTGTCACCCCGCTGACTCTGGGTATTCCCGGCTTCTCCTATACCGATTTGTATGACCCCGCCCGACTTCAGGATTTGTCTGAATGTTTCGATCAACAGCTTGCCACCGACTCCCCAGAATTGTTCGCGGAGTTCGAGCATTATCGTGAGGCCCAGGGCGATGGCCTGAAACCTGAAGAAGTCTCTGATCTGCTGGTCAGGCTGGCGCCAAAACTCGGCGGGTTTGTTGCCCGGCTGTTTGGTGTGGAGGCAGAGCGGGACGCGCAGGCGGCCATGATCCAGGCGGATTTTGCAACGGTATTCGCCTTCAGGAATGAAATCGTGGCCAAAGCGGCCAGCCGCTTCAAGGGTGAAGATCCCTCGGCATGGGATGTCAACGACCTGGCGCAGCGATTCAATGTGCTGGTTGAGGCGGCCATTGATGAAGAACGGCTACGTGCCGATCGAGAGGCCGCCGTTGCGGGCTGCGCCATCGCGGTGAAGCGGGCCGTGGAGGGAGAGAGCCACGCCTTGATTGGGCCGATCCGTGGCCGCTTGATGTCAGATGAAAAGGCGGCGGCTGTATTCGCCGAATCCCTCTCAGGGGAGGATTCAGCGCTGGCCAATGCGTTGCATGACTTGATCGGGCGTTGGGTGTTTGCCTCCAGCCGTCATGATCAGCTCAAATCCGCCGTCGCCGGCTGGGTCAGTTTCAAGGTACCGGCCAAAACCGATTTCGCTCACCTGGTTCACCATGATCGTCGAACCCTCGACGGGGTTGGCGTCTGGACCGTAGCGGAAGGCCATCACCGCCGCCGTGACGGATTTGGCCTCACCGATCCCCGCTTCCCGCAGCGTCGCGTGCTCTACGAAGTGGATCATTGCATTTATTGCCATGATCGCGACACGGATTCTTGTTCCAAGGGTATGCGCAACAAAAAGGACGGCACCTACAAGGTCAATCCTTTAGGCGTCACCATCACCGGTTGCCCGCTGGAAGAAAAGATTTCCGAGATGCACTTTGTCAAGCGGCAAGGGGACAATCTCGGCGCACTGGCCCTCATTACCATTGATAATCCGCTTTGTCCCGGTACCGGCCATCGCATCTGCAACGATTGCATGAAGGGGTGCATCTACCAGAAGACCGAGCCGGTCAACATCCCGCAGATCGAAACCAACGTCCTCACCGACGTGCTGTTTATGCCTTGGGGTTTCGAGATTTACAGCCTGCTGACCCGGTGGAATCCACTGAACGTCAAACGGCCTGCCGCGCTTCCCTACAATGGCCGCAATGTCCTGGTGGCGGGCATGGGGCCGGCGGGGTATACCCTGTCGCATTACCTCCTGAACGAAGGGTTTGGCGTTGTCGGCATCGACGGCTTGAAGATCGAACCCCTGCCCAGACACCTGACCGGTGACGCCCACCACGCGCCGCAGCCGATCCATGATTTCCGCGATCTTTACGAGGATCTCGACCAGCGCATCATGCTGGGTTTCGGTGGCGTCGCCGAATACGGCAGTACCGTGCGCTGGGACAAGAATTTCCTCAAGGTGATTTACCTCAACCTGCTCAGAAGGCAGAACTTTCGCATCTATGGCGGGGTTCGCTTCGGCGGGACGCTGACAATCAATGAAGCCTGGGATCTCGGTTTCGATCACATTGCCATCGCTTCAGGCGCTGGCAAGCCGACGCTGATCGATCTCAAGAACAATCTGATACGCGGCATCCGCAAAGCCTCAGATTTCCTCATGGGCTTGCAGTTGACCGGTGCCGCCAAGGAATCCTCGCTCGCCAACATGCAGGTCCGGCTGCCCGCCGGCGTCATTGGCGGGGGGCTGACTGCAATCGATACCTGTACCGAAGCCTTGGCCTATTACCCGGTTCAGGTCGAGAAAGTGCTGCATCGCTATGAGAATCTCTGTGTGATTCATGGCGAAGCGGCGGTGCTGCAAATGTACGACGCCGAAGAGCGAGAAATTCTGGACGAATTTCTCAGGCATGGCCGCGCCATCCAGGCCGAGCGCCAGCGTGCCGAAGCCGCTGGCGAAGTCCCCAGCTTCCTGCCATTGCTGGAGAGCTGGGGTGGTGTGACCCTGTTCTACCGCAAGGGCATCGAAGACTCGCCGGCCTACCGCCAGAACGCGGAGGAAATCACCGAGGCGCTTGATGAAGGCATCCGTCTGGCCCCCGGCATGAACCCATTGGAAGCGCTCGAAGACGAAAATGGCCACCTTCGTGGCGTCAGGTTCGAAAAGCTGGCGCTGGAAGAGGGCAAGTGGCGAAACACGGGTGAAATGGATGTCCCGCTGCGGAGTCTGTTTGTCGCTGCCGGAACCTCACCCAATACCATCTATGAGTCCGAGCATCCGGACAGCTTCGAGATGGACAAGAAGTTCTATCAGCGCTACGAACCGAACTGGGTGGGCGACCTCCCCGAGCTGGAGCTGATTCAGGACGAAGCCGCCGCCAAAATCGGCAAACCGGCCCCCTTTACCTCCTACCGCCGGAATGGGAAGTTCATCACCTTCTATGGTGACAACCACCCCGTTTATGCCGGTAATGTCGTCAAGGCCATGGCCAGCGCCAAGGACGGTTACCCCTACATCACCAAGCTCTACGAAAAAGACCGGCAGCAGCTTGATGCCGCGCAGCAATCTGCCCGCAACGCGGCACTCCGGCAGTTCCAGCAGCGGCTGGACGATCAGTTGCTGGGGCAGATCATCGAGATCAAGCGGATTACCCCAACCATCATCGAAGTCATCGTGCGCGCACCTCTGGCGGCCAAGCACTTCTGCCCCGGACAGTTTTATCGGGTGCAGAATTTCGAAGCCCTGGCCCCGGTGATTGATAACACCGTACTGGTAGCCGAAGGCCTCGCCTTGACCGGCGCCTGGGTGGACAAGGAGCAGGGATTGATCTCCCTGATCGCGCTGGAGATGGGTTCTTCATCACGACTCCTCTCGCTGTGGAAGCCAGGCGATCCCGTCGTGGTGATGGGTGTGACCGGAGCGCCCACCGAAATCCCCGCAGGTCAGACCGTAGCGCTGATCGGAGGCGGGCTGGGCAACGCCGTGCTGTTCTCCATCGGCAAAGCCATGCGTGCGGCAGGCAGCCGGGTGATCTACTTCGCCGGCTATCGTAACCGCCAGGATGTGTTCAAGGTCCAGGATATCGAAGCGGCCTCCGATGTCGTCGTCTGGGCGGTCGATCCCACTCCCGGTGCCGAAGCCGTGCCTGTGTTACGTCCGCAAGACAAAACCTTCGTCGGCAACATCGTTCAGGCGATGGTGGCATATGGCAGGGGCGATCTGGGTGAGACGCCCATTCATCTTGATGATGCCGATCATCTCATCGTCATTGGCTCCGACCGCATGATGGCGGCGGTAAAAGCCGCTCGATTCAATGAATTGAAGCCTTACCTCAAGCCTCACCATCACGCGATAGGCTCCATCAACTCTCCCATGCAGTGCATGATGAAAGGCGTTTGCGCCCAGTGCCTCTGCAAGCATGTCGAGCCAGAGACTGGAAAGGAGTACTTCGTCTATTCCTGCTACAACCAGGATCAGGACCTCGATCGCGTGGACTTCCCCAATCTGCAGGCCAGGCTCAGGCAGAATTCCGTACAGGAGAAACTCTCGGGCATGTGGTTGGCGCATCTGGTCTCCAAGCCGCAATGAAGCGAAATGCGGGATCCTGAAACAACTGAGGGAGACACTGGAATCGATTCATGGGGGAAGGCCGCCCGCTTTTGAATGGGCGGGCCGCCTTTCGCATATAAAGCATGACAAGCCTAAAGAAGTCTTTTACTATTCATTCCCGTTGCTGCCGGCCATGGCGGTCGTTCAAGTAACTGGTTTATTCGACAACTGATTGGTTGCCTGCAAGGGTTGCCAGAGGAGACACAAAACAAATGAAAATGAGCAAGATTTCTACCGTAATTAGCAGCGCATTTCTGGCCCTGACTGTTTCTGGCAATGTTTTCGCTGCTGAAAATGCAGAAGGCGTCAGGGAACATTTCGCCCTGACCCAGGAGAAGACCAAGGAAGCTCAGGCGGCGGCGGCAGCTGGTAACAAGGATGCGTGTCTGGTCGGTATCAAGGCAGCCAAGCAGCATTACAAGGAAATCACCGGTAATGCCGCCAGCAAGGCGCTTCAGGATGCAATCAAGACCCTGAAGGTTGGCCAGGAAGAATGTGAAAAGGGCGACACCGCGAAGGCGGCAACGACCATCGGTGAAGTCGTTAGTGCGCTTGACGCCATCAGATCCAGCGTAAAGGATTGATACAGCGCTCTGGCGCTGTTTCCCCCTCAGAAGGGCAGTGTGGGTTCACACTGCCTTTTTTGTGCCCGCTATCTTGTCCAAACGGACAGGCATTGACCCACGATCTACCTAACCCCGAGAGGGGCGGCCCGTCTCTGACTCGCCCGGTTTCCCGCGACAACAGACCCCAAATCCAGAGGGTGGCTGCGGACACTGATGACATGGAACGTAACGATTTCAGGTGGAAATCTGTAGCGCCAATCATTCCCCGAAGCACGGCACCACGCGCCGGGTCGTCACGTTCAACAGCCCGTAGGTCGCAGCAGATAAACCCCGGCATTGCAGACTCGCCGGGTTTCGTTTCTAACCCCAGCCTGAGGGCTGTAGGTCAGAACATGAATGAAACACCCGAATTGATTGTGTAGCTATTCATGTTTTGAGTCCCGTTGAAGTTCTGGTAGTAAGGAACGCCACCCTCAACCCCAACGCTGAACATTTTGTAGTTGTAGCTAGCGCCGATGAGAAGGGTGGCCACTTCACCACCATAATTCTGCGGATCAAACCCCGGCATGATGTAGCCAGTGCCTCCCATGCCGTTTGGATTTTGGCAGTTGCCGGAAATCGCCGCGCTGCAACCGGAAAGAGAGGCTTGGTTGATGTAGTTCGAACGAAGCCAGAGACTGAAATCATCAATGCCCGTCTGGGCCCATGCCGAGAGCTTAGTGCTATTGCCGGGGCTCCAGCCATCGTTATTCCCGGCCCATGCGGTTCCAGAGACCTGCCCGCCAAGATTGTAGTCCTTGTCGTCACTGAACCAGTTGTAAGTCAGTGCCGGCATGAGGCCAACAACTCCGGCTCCCAGCTGCATGTTGTAGGACATCGGGTTGTTGTAGACATGATGGATGACCTGCCCACACTGACGAACGTGGGTTATGTTGATGTGAGGAGAACCCTTTATCAACACAGAGCCACTATTCAGGAGACAGGTCATGAGTCATTTTAACGACATTTATGTGGGATTGGATGTTCA
>SXQV01000125.1 GCA_005792805.1 Methylococcaceae bacterium
CAGCGAACACGAACATGTTTGTGGGTTGCCAGAATGGGGTAAATCATTCCCCATTCCTCGTCACTAATTTCCAATCGATTAGCCATCTGCAAAATGGGCTAACTTTCGCGAATCCCGCCGGCTAATGTCAACAGAACCTAGGGGTTTGAGTTGTGCTTTTTTAAGCGTAGAGGATGGCTTGCGCCAGATGGCTGATCAGCGGTTGGACTGCCGATTCCGGCGTAGCTCCGCAGGAAAGAATGCCATCCTGATGACCGCCCATGGCGATCACCCGGAACGGATTCTCTTCAAGCAGTTTTGCGACCGACTCTGCCATCTCCGGAGTTCCGTAAGCCACGACAGGATCGATAACGGCCATGGCGAGTGACTCGGCGTGGGTCCAGATTACGGGTGAATGGACATGGATTACACAATGGATAGCCGGAGAAGCCAGATAAGCGGCGCCATGTGTTAAGGCCTCAGAGGAGGGTGGAATGGGCCCCTGGGCGGTGATGCGATTGTGGTTGATATTGCAGTGATCGACCCTGCAATAGTGTTGAGCGGAAAGGCGTGGCAATGCCCCCGTCTGGGTGCCGCTAATCAGGAAGCTGTCATGGGTGACGCGCCGGCTGACGTTGCCATAGGCGAGTCCGCCATAGCGCTGGCTGTCCTGGCCAGTGAGCTGGAGCATGAAAAGCAGCGTGCGCCAGGCGTCCAGTTCAGCACAAAGACTCCATGCGGGTGCCGGAGCCATTTTGAAATCAAGATGATATTTAGTGACGCCTTCCGTTTCGGCAGTAAGCGGCTGGCTCATCAATTTGTCCTGCTGCACCATTTCATGCCAAGTATCACGCGGGCTTCCTGAATTTAGATGAAAAAATAATCCTTCGGCTTATAATATCCTGCTTGATGCGCGGGAACATGCGAATGTGGCGAAATTGGTAGACGCGCTGGATTTAGGTTCCAGTGGGGTAACCCTTGGGAGTTCGATTCTCCCCATTCGCACCAAATTTCTATGGCAGACTTCGGGGCTTTGCTGGTGAAAAGATCCGAGTGGCTGCTAGCAATAATTTGCCAATCCAAAAATTTCCTAAATTACGTTACGTCAGCTTGATCTCAGGTACCGTAATTTTCATGCCTTATCCAATCAACGTCTGAGGTGACTGCGACATGCAAGTGTCTGTTGAAAAAACGTCTGAACTGAGCCGAAAACTGACTGTTACCCTCCCCGAGGAGAAAATACGGCAACAGGTTGACTCCCGTCTTCAGTCGCTTTCTAGTAAAGCCAAAATCGATGGCTTTCGTCCAGGTAAGGTGCCCCAGACGGTGGTGCGCAAGCGTTATGGCCAACAGGTGCGGGAAGAAGTGGTTTCTGACCTTATCCAGTCGAGCTTTTATGAGGCAGTCAGGGACGAAAAGCTGAATCCCGCCGGTGCGCCCCAGATCAAGGCGAACAAGGTTGATGAAGGCGAGGGGCTTGAATATGAGGCCAGTTTCGAAATCATGCCTGACTTCGTGCCCATGCCGTTAGAAACCCTGGAGGTGAAGCGATTCGCCTCTGCGGTTGGTGAGGACGACATTCAGGGCATGATTCAGCGACTGCGCGAACAGCGGAAGTCCTGGAAGTCGGTGGATCGCGCCTCAGCCAAGGATGATCGGGTGGTCATTGCTTTTGAAGGTACCCAGGGCGAAGAATCCTTCACCAATGGGCGAGTAGATGATTTCCCCGTGGTGCTAGGGTCGGGCCAGATGATTCCCGGTTTTGAAGACAAACTGACCGGCGTTAAAGCCGGTGCGGCACTGGATTTCGATCTCGAATTTCCAGCCGAATACCCCGGCGAAAAACTGGCAGGCAAGACGGGACATTTTGCGGTGGAAGTTCTCAAGGTTGAGGAGCCAGTGCTCCCCGAGCTTGATGCTGATTTTGTCAAGTCTTTCGGTGTGGAGAGTGGCGAGCTGGCTGGGTTCCAGGCGGATATACGCATCAATATGGAACGCGAGATGAAGCGCGCGCTGAAGTCGCGCACCAAGAGTTCGGTGATGGACCAGTTATTCGATCGCAATTCGATCCAGTTGCCGAATGTCCTGGTTCAAGATGAGCTTAATGACCTGCTCAAGCCCTATCACGAGTCTGCACGCAAGCATAAGCAGCCTGTCGATGAAGAGGCCATGAAACCGCAGCTGGAGCCTATGGCCCGGCGTCGCGTTGCTCTGGCGCTGATTCTCGGCAAGCTGATTGACGCCCACGGTGTGAAGGTGGACCCGGCGCGAGTTCGTAGTGCTGTCGAGGAGCTGGCGGCCAGCTACGAAGATTCCGACGAGGTGGTCCGCTGGTACTATGCCGACACTTCCCGTTTGCGCGAAGTGGAGAACATGGTGCTTGAGGATCAAATAGTCGATCTGATCCTTGAGAAAGCCACATCAAAAGAAGAGCGCATCGACTTTCAGGCTCTGATGACTGCTGCAACCGGCTCTTCGATGCTGGGGCAGGCTTAACTACTACCGGCGGAAAATATGATTAACGGCATCCAACCGAGAGATTCAGTGACACATGCGACAGGCCTGGTGCCGGTGGTTATTGAGCAGTCCGCACGAGGTGAGAGGGCCTTTGATATTTACTCCCGCCTGCTGAAGGAGCGTGTCATTTTTCTGGTGGGCCAAGTTGAGGATTACATGGCCAACCTGGTCATTGCGCAGCTCTTGTTTTTGGAGTCGGAGAACCCGGACAAGGACATTCACCTGTACATC
>SXQV01000126.1 GCA_005792805.1 Methylococcaceae bacterium
ATCATTCCCTCCCATTCTGCCTGGTGCTTGGCCCCTCGTTGGGCATATCCTGGACTTCGGCAAGAATCCTCATGAATTCATGATGCGGTTACGAGCGAAACTAGGGGATGTGGCTGAGTTCAAGATGTTTCACCAGGATATGGTGCTCTTGACGGGTGACAAGGCGAGTGAGGCGTTTTATCGAGCAGCGGATGAAACGCTGGATCAGGGCGCTGCGTATAAGATCATGACGCCCATTTTTGGGCATGGGGTAGTGTTCGACGCGCCGATCCAAAAAAAGAACCAGCAATTGCAGATGCTGATGCCAGCGCTCCGGGACAAGCCCATGAGGACTTATTCGGACCTCATTGTCGAGGAGGTTGAAAACCTGATTAACGGCTGGGGTGAGTCCGGTGAAATCGATTTGTTGGAGTTCACCAAGGAATTGACGATTTATACCTCTAGTCATTGCCTTCTGGGCCCGGAGTTTCGCCATGAGCTCAATAAGGAATTTGCCGAGATCTACCACGATTTGGAGCAGGGCATTAAGCCGATCGCTTATGTCTTTCCGAATCTGCCTTTGCCCGTTTTTCGCCGACGAGACAAGGCACGTGCTCGTTTGCAGGGTTTAGTGACCGACATTATGGCGCGGCGGGCAGAGCAGCGTTCCGACAGTCCGAATGTGTTCCAAACGCTGATTGACGCAGCTTACGAGGATGGCACCAAGCTTACACCGCACGAAATCACAGGCATGTTGATCGCTACCATCTTTGCCGGCCACCACACCAGTTCAGGCACTACAGCCTGGGTGCTGATCGAACTGTTGCGCCACCCGAAATGGATGAAGGGGGTGGTTGAGGAACTGGATACTCTTTTTGGCCTGGATGGGGGGGTGACCTTCGAGTCGCTGCGGCAAATTCCAAAGTTGGAAAGCGTACTTAAGGAGGTACTTCGTTTACACCCGCCCCTTATCATCCTGATGCGTAAGGTGCTTCAGGACTTTACCGTAGAGGACATCACCATCAAGGCAGGCAAGTTTGTCTGTGCAGCTCCTGCCATCACGCACCGTATCGCGACGTTATTTCCCGATCCGGAGCAATTCGACCCGGACCGTTATTCCCCCGAGCGGGCGGAGGACAAAAATCTGTATGCTTGGCAGGCTTTTGGTGGTGGGCGTCACAAGTGCTCTGGCAATGCGTTCGCGCTGTTCCAGATCAAGGCCATTTTTTGCATTTTGTTGCGCCGGTATGAGTTTGAATTAGTGAGTCCCCCTGAAAGCTATCACGACGACTATACGAAAATGGTGGTTGAGCCAGCCTCGCCGTGCAGAATTCGCTATCGGCTCAGGCAACGTCCGGATAAATCCGAGCCTGTGGCAATGAGTGGGATGATGGCTCCAGGAACTCACTCAGCGGGGACTCGTCACCCGATTCAGGTGGATATGGATTTGTGTAAGGGCCATGCTGCCTGTATGGGCGAGGCACCTGAGCTGTTTCATGTCGATGAGGCAGGGCAGCTGACTATTCTTAACGCCGCGCCAGGCGAGGAGTTGATGGGTAAGGCGAGAGCTGCCGCTAAGTATTGTCCGACCCAAGCCATCAAGATTGTTGAGTGAGATAAAAACCTGAGACGTACTCTATCGCCGGGGCAATAGCTTCAAAGCTGGGTGCCGGATAAGCTCCCTCAATGCTGTCAGTTTGTTATGGCTTGGGGATGGTTACCGGCAACAAAAAGCCCGCACCTGATTCAGGTGCGGGCTTTTTAGGGTTTCCGGAAAATCCAGGGCGAAGACTGTGGCGGATTATTTGGCTAAGGCGTGCTGCTCTCTTAGCCAATGCCTAAGCGCCGTTTGCGGAATGCTCAGGCTTTTGAAGGCCAGCTTCAGCATGGAAAGGAACCAAGAACCAAATTTCCCTTCGTTAATCTGGCCGGGTAGTAGCCTGAAGGCTTGCATGACGACCAACGCGAATTGGGTGCCCATTGACAGAATGCTGCTGTCTAAAGTGGACAGCAGCGCGAGTGAATGGGCTCGACCTTTGGGGTTGTTGCGCCAGTAAGCAAAGATGCATTCGTTGAGCAATTTTGCTTCGTTGGTGTGCGAAAGAAAAGCTTCGCGTAGTTCTTCGGACAGGGTGCGTCGGGTCAGTTGAACTCGACCTGCGGTGATCGCGTATTTTCGCAGTGCAACATGTACATCAAAATCAGTTTCCACCAAGGCGTCACGCAGACTCAAAGCGTCCTTAACGGCGGTGGTGATCCCCGAGGCGGTTAGCGGATGACAGCACCCGCGTGCGTCTCCCAACAGGGCGATATTGGCCTTGACATTGCTTTGGGGGACGATGCGGTAGTTTGCCGCCGCGAGCAGCTTGTCGCCTGCCATTGCCGCTTCAATATCGTCACGGAATGGGCTGGGGAAGAACTTCAGATGTTCGCGAATGGATTCCTTCGAGTCGTCTCCGCGCAGAATTTCAAACATGACCCTTGCGCGACCTTTGCTTACGCTATAGGCATAGGAAATGCCGAGAGGATTCAGGAAGATGTTGCCGTAGCCTGGTGCTGGCAGGTGTGTGTCATCCACTTCGACGCCCAGCATGCCGGAGTAGCGGTGGGTTTCATGGGGGATGCCCGTCATTTTGCGCACTTGGGACATTGGGCCGTCTGCACCGATGATGAGTCGGGCGTTCACGCGAGTGGTCCCCGTATCCGATGTGACGATAGTGGAATAGTCCCGGCTCTCATCGGTTTTTTCGATGTCGGTGACCCGGCCACCCATCCAGACGTTCACGCCAGGAAACGTTTTAACTTTTTCTAACAGGTGGTCTTTAAGGGATTGATGTTCAATCGCCATGCCGCCATGAGTCAATCCTTCAACTTCGCTGTAGGGCAGCGTTACCGATGCTTTGTGTTCCTGATCAGGATCGTAAGGGAATAGAGAAAATCCACGAATTTCGGAGCCGATGTCAGAGTTCGGCTCCAGCAAGCCCAATTTATTCAGGCCATCAATGCCGGGAGGATGGATAAGTTCGCCCGCCAGCCGGCGGCCATGTGAGGCTTTGGGTTCGACAATGAGGATCTTCAGACCGAGAGGGGAAAGTGCAGCCGCTGCGGCTGAACCGGCTACACCGCCCCCGGCAATCAGGACATCAACGTCCATCTGATTCATTGCATGTGCTTCCTTCATGAATTTGGAATTCCCCGTCACTTTTTAACTTGGAGTAACGTGATCCCAAGAGGACCGTCGCTACGGAATTTTTGTTTGATTTGGTGATGGTTTGCTTTAGAGCCCCGTTGAGCTTACGCAAGCTATCCAAACGAGGCTTAAGCAATTATCGCAACATCTGTAGCAGAATCACAACTTAGTGCGTGGTATGGGTGCGATTATACCTCGTCAGCACCCAAACTGGGAAATAAGTGTGGTAGAGGCGATAGTCCAGCATGGCGGCACCAAAAAACACGCCATTCACCGCCTGCCTTGGCCAGCTGCCATTCGCTTGCTGTTGGCTTAAAAGCCACAAAATGCCGTGCCGGGTAGCTTCGTCTTCAGCGGGTAAAATTTCCAGCAAGGCAAGTATCGCCCAGCTAGTCATTACCACCTGGGTGACCGGATGTTCAATGTAATGGCCTTCAAGGCAACTGGTGTAGTGTTCGCTCCATCCACCATCCACACGTTGCTTACTCTTTAGCCAATCAGCTGCCTTAACCAGTGCCGGATCATCTTGCGGTATTCCGGCCATGCGGAATGCCTTCGTGACATGGAAAATCGCGTAGGTGTAGTTGATACCCCAGAAACCTGGCCAAGAGCCATCTTCCAGTTGGCTTTGCCGCAGCAACTTGATCGCCTTGTGAATGGCCCGGTCTATTTCTGCGTCTGGCAGATCCGAATGATGCCGACGGTAATGGGACAGTGCCGCCACTGAGGAGGCGGTGCACTCGATATAGGAAAGTTCCGTCATGCACTGCCCGAACATTTCGGAAGGGTTAATCATTTCCAGCAGTTTACCGGCGCGACGACGTTCATAGGTTCCAAACCCGCCATCCGCGTTTTGCCGTGACAGGATGAACTCTGCGGCCTTACGCAGACGCGTATCCTCCAGTCGGGGCAGGTTGCCGAACTCCGGATGCTCATAAAGAGACAATAACCCGCTCATCGCTTCTGCGGTGCAGTCACTAACAGGCCAGCGATGTTGTCCGTCGGAAAAGCACCATCCACCAACGGCAGGGTCACGCCAGTACCGCTTGAAGTCAGGCAGCTCCTCGGTCATCTGGGCGTGATCGAGAAACGCCTGTGCGCTGTGAACAGCGTTGTGGACGTTAGCGGCCGGATCCCTAATCTCGGCGAGCACCTGGAGGACAAATCCGGTATCCCAGGTATTGGAGCGAGCGCCAACGTAGCGTAATCCCTCGGATTCATCCTGCCAGCGCCATGCCTCGACCCCCGCAAGACTTGGCTCAAGTTCAGGATGATTGGGGTCGCAGATAAATATAGCCAGGGTATTCAGTAAACCATTGACCGGAGAAATACCCTGATAGCGCGTAGATTGCTGTTCATAAATGATTCGTTCCAGACAGGCTTTTAGTGCCTTTTTTCTGAGCTTTTTGCCGTGCCAGCGTTCAAATAGGGCCAGAACATCATAAATCCGGCGTAGCAGTGGGCTGATCGGTACGTAGACATCACCCGGTGCAAGCGTATGCCGAAGGGAAGGGAAGTCGATGCTCTCATAGGGTTCGTCATACAGTTCAGTCCGTAACTCACTCAGCAATGATTCTGGGAGTTCGGCCTGGTAACGGCTACCGGCGATGAACGCAATGCCGAGGTAAATCAGTCGAGTGTGGCTATAGAAACGACTAGGATGAAAGGGAAGAGATTCAGGGAGAAGAAAGAGTTCGGGTGGAATGGCATTGAGCCCCGGATACTCATACAAGCCGAGAATGGCCAACCAGAACTTGCCCCAGGTGGGTATCCCCTTGACGCCTACCGGTTGTGCGTGGAGCCAGTTTCGTGCCTTCACCAGCATGGGGTCATGCGCTGGCAACCCGAGCAGTCGCAGCGCCACGTAGGACAGTGTTGTGAAGAATACGTATCCCGGTGATTCGGAATGCATGCCCCAGGCGCCCTCGCTGGATTGCGCTACCGCAAAGTTCTTGATGATTGCCTGCTGATCTTCTCTGCTGTAAGGCCTGTTGGTGAGGGTGCGAACAATAATGGACTGAGCCAAAATCATCGTGCACCAGACCATTTCGCCCTCCCAGTCACCGCTGGGCTTCTGGAGGCTTAGTAAATGGCGAACGGCATGCTGAGTAGCCTGGGTAACTTTTTCTTGATTCAGTTCAGTGGATGGTTTCACGGCATTAAAAAAATGATGCGAGCATACAGGTGGGGCGGAGAGTCTCAATCGGTAGAGGCCGGCAGTTCTCTTGCAACGTCGCTGAATTCCTTATTCCAAATGTCTTTGTTATAGCCCCATGGACCCGTTTTCAGCTTCTCCCTACCCACGGCAAGCTCTTGGTTTGCTAACGATGACTTCTCGTCAATTTCCCAGAGTGCCTGGGCATAAAACAGATGATTTAGCGGGTGATTGGGATAATCAACGGTGGCTTTCTTTAGAAGATCCAGAGCCTTGTCGCCATCACCTATGCCCGTAGGCCAGGGGGGGGCTTTCAGGTAAAGCATACCCAGCAGGCGGAGCGGCCCCGCCTCATCAATGGTTGGCGATAGAGCTAAGGCTTTTTGTAATTCCTGCTCTAGCCGGGATAAATTATCGGCGGCCTGTAAGGGGTGGTCATGTATGGCCAAACCAAGGTTGGCTGCCAAATAGTAATGAACGGCACCATCGTGATTGCCGCCAATGGCTAGAGCCCTTTCGGCCCGTGTCACACCTTCATTGGCCAGCGCTTCCTTCTGCGGCGGGTCGCTGCGCTCGGCGAGATGCAGGGCAAGTCGGGCAGGAAACGAGGACTTAAGCAAAACCGGATCGCTGGACTCCCGAACAGCGGTCATGGCGCATTGCAGCGCGTGGGTTGAGCTGGCAGGCCCCAGGTTTTGTGGCTGAGCCAGCAGCGTTTTAGCCGGTTCGCAATCTGACAGACCCTTGAACCGAACGACGTTCTCGGTGAGGCTGGTACAACCGTTCAGGGCCAGACCGGCCGAAAGGACCATCAAGACAATCGAATGTCGCACCGTTTTACTTTCCGTGTTGCCAGAGTTTAATCATGGCGTCGATAGCCGATGAGTTGGCCGGCACAAAGGCCTCAATGCCAAACAGGTCACAAAGCTTTTTGCCGTCAGTGTCAGAGCACATGCCTTGAAGCGCCTTGGCAAGTCGTGCTCGCTCCTCGGGTTTGCTTGCTTGACTGTTGGCTACAAGCCCCATCAGCGGTATGTCAGCTGAAGTGAATGCTGCCGCTAGCGGTGTTTTAAGTTGTAGTGACTCCAGGGCGGCAAACTGCTGACCGTTCAGCAGTACAGCATCCAGTTCGCCTTTATCCAGTGAGCGTAATGCACGGATGGCCTGCCGGGAAGGTTGTAGATTGAAGTATCCGGACGGATCCACCTTCCCCTCAAAAACGATGTTCTTGAGAAAATCTGGCTCCTCGAAAACCGTGCCCCCAATCGACTTGCCCTTCAGACTGTCGAGGTGGCTGTATTTATCTTTCTGTACCATTAGCCGGTAGCGTTCTGACGTCGCCCCTTTCATGCGAGGCTGTACTACGGGGATCAGATGATGGGCATCCCGCTGCTCAAGGAATAAACCCAGCGAGGTAATGGCAAATGCCGGTTTTTTGTTATTGAGCAGGTTTCGGCACTCATCGACTTGTGCCGTGAAATAACTCGTAAAACTGTTTTGAGGCCATTCGCCTACGCGCTCCACCACACGCAGCATGGCACCCATGGCGGAATTAGCTTCGGCCTCACTGACCGGACCACCGGGATAGCAGACGACAATAGGGGCCGGAGTCGAGAAGGTCGGCGCAGAGAACGCAAGGACAATCAGGCTGGCAACGACGCGGGTATTGAGACGCTTTTTGAAGTTCACGATGTCCTCTTTGAATCGATGAGTTGGCCTATGGCCGGCGCTATCAGAAGGGTTGCCACCAGGCAGGATAGCAGCCCAAGGGTAATGTCTATGCCCAGTCCTGCTACGCCACGGTAGCTGGCCAGAGTAATTGCACCCAGCCCGGCTAACTCGGTCCCGGCAGCGAGTGCAATGACTTTCCCGGCATCCCGCGTAACCGCCCAAGGGCTGTGGTTTTTGAGCTCAATCCAGCGATGACTGTACCAAACGCCATAATCTACCGCCAAGGCAATCACCAGGGGCAGCGCAATGATATTGGCATAATTGTAACGGAGCCCGCTGATAGCCATCAGCCCCAGCATCCAGCCGCCACCGATGATCAGTGGCAGTGACGCAAGAATGAATCCACGGATATTTTGCAGTACTAGTAACAACCAGATGAGGCAAAGACCGGCGGCAAGTAACGTGCCCTGAGTGAAGCTATCGACCACGGCCTTGGTGAAGGCGAGATGCGTCGTCGGAAATCCCGTGGCTTCGGGCGACACGCTGTAGACCTCCTTGACAAGCTGCTCAAGATTCTCTGGATCGTAAACGCTTTTGGCCGGGAAGGCGTAGGCCGCCAGCGTCCCATCCGGGGCCACAAAACGATCACGCAAGGTGTCTGGCAAGTTGGCGGGGAGGAGCGGTGCCGCCTCTCGCCAGCCTTGCATCAAGCCGATAGCTTGATGCGCTTCCCCGGCCAGCGCATGCAGGAAAGCGCCCGTCCGAGAATGCGTTTTTACCGGATCGGTTTTGGCGGCACTTGATAAGGCCTCTAGCTGCAATCGAACCTCTTCCAATCCCTGGACCAAATCGGTATGCCCGGCGGAAAAAGCCTGCTCCTGGGCCTCATTGACGCGCTCCGTGGCTTGCTCGATTAGTTTGAGCAGCGACTGATAGGCGGAAGCCGTTAACCCGGCACGATCCAGCGCGTCGAGCGATCGATTCAGCGTCGGACTGGCCGCCTGCTGGCCGATCTGCCTCGCCAAATTCAGTCGTGCCTCCGCATCCGCCGGAAACAGGTTGGTGATCGACTGTACTTTAGCGATGGATTTCAGCTGACCGGCTTCATCGGTGATTCTGCGGAGTTCGTCCAACGTGCCGGCGGTGAAGATGACGACTTCCGATTGAAAATCGGTCTCCTTGACCATCCGCCGCTGATATTGTGCCGCTTTGGAATTGACAGGCAAGAGAGATAACACGTCGTAATCAAAGGCAATACGGGTGCCAGCATGCAAGCCAGCCAAGGCGGTGCCGACCGCCAGTAGCACCAGTAAAATGTCAAGGGGTCTCGGGAACGTCCCTTTCGCGTGGACTGTTTTCTGGTTTGGTGTAGCTTTCGCTGGCTTTAATTTCGGCGGCAACAGCGCATAGATGGCCGGCTGCACGAACCAGGTGCTGATCAGGATAAGCAGAACCCCACCCGCCGCCACCAGACCAAGTTCAGAAAAACCAGGGAAATCCACAGTGGCCAAGGCCCCGAAAATCAGTAGCGATGCCCCCCCCGCAGTCATTACCGCATGGAAAGATTTGCCAATCCCATCGGCAATCGCCTCGATCAACGGTTTGCCGGAACGCCGTGCCTCGGCGATTTGCGAAGTGGTGAAAATGCCGTAGTCGGCACCGAGCCCAAACAGAATTGCCAGAAAGCTGGACGTGATAATGGTCAGGTGGCCCACCGTTCCTAGAGCCAGGGCCAGGCTCCATAGCGCACCGAGCCCCATGGGGATAAAAATCGCCAGCGCCCACCGGACACTCCGTACCACCAGAAAGATAAGCGCAGCAATCAAACCGGCAGCGGTCCAGATCACCAGTTTGATGTCCTTTTCGATGTCGATGTATTCCTCGTACTCGATGGCAGGGAGTCCTGTCAGCACAACACCTGGAGCCACCCGTCCACCAGCCCGATACTCGCCCGAAAGTCTCTCGGCAACCGATGTCACCCGTTCGTTGAAGGGTTGCAGCACCTTGAAATCTTCCGAATGGCTGCTCGCATGAACAAACAGAAACAACATCTTTCCATCATGCGAAGCAAAGTAGCCATCCCCCAATGGCCCGGCACCCACGCTGGTCAGTATTCCACTCCAGTCAATGTGATCAGTGACCGACTCACTATTGATCCAGCGCTGCCATTCGCCGAGCGCTGCCCGCATGACTTTCAGCCCTGTATTGGCCTGAGTCAGGTCGACATCACTCATTGATGCCGGCATAGCCAATAGGCCCTGCGCGTTTTGCAGAAGCGACTCCAGTGTGGCAGGCTCCGCCACCCCGGTATTTTCCAGAAGAGTGTTCAGTCCCGCGAGTTGGGACTGCGGCATCAATAAATAAGCGTGCTCAATGAAAAAACGCGAGTCGAGGCGTTCGGTGGCCTGATCGATCTCCGGTTCTTTTTTGAGCCGGCTGGCCAACTCCGTGGCATAGGCTTCTAAATCGGCGCGAGGGGCGTTTTCAAGGGTGACGACAAGGTCCGACGCCGCCCCGAACTTCTCCAGAAAGCGATTAAACCGCCAGGCGACTTCCGTGTCTTGTGGCAGCAATGCTTGCCGCGAGGTATAAACCGGGAGGCGCGAGGCCGCCTGAATGGCAAATACAGAAAGGATCAGCGTGACGGTTAGAACAAGCCAGGGATGCCGGGCGCTAGTCCGGGCCAGCCGGGAAACCAGTTGTTTCATGAGTGAGATCTTGTTGGCGTGAAGGAGGTCTGGAGCAAGCTGGAACCGCGCTTCATCTCCAATAATTGGTCACGAAGTCGTCGCGAGCAGGGCGGCATTTTCCGTCAAGTCATGCCCCGGGTCCAATCAAGGCGATTATTGAATCGCTGTGTGGGGCAGGCTTCGCACGCTTCGTGCAAAGTTGGCGGGTCACCATCCTTGCCCCGGCCCGAGGTCGTGCTGTTCATTCGGTGAGCATGAGTTGTTTTGGAATTTTTCGGCAGACTATCGTCTAAACGCCCGGACAGACGCCACAACGGCGCAATCGATTCAATCATTTCAGTTGGGAGAAAACACCATGGAGATCAACGGCAAGGCCCTGCTCTGGGGTATCGCTATTTTTTTGGGCATCTATGTCCTCCACATTTCGTTGCTGCCGCTGTTGATCGGCAAGGAAGCGGCAGAAAGCGGAAATCAAGGCGTGCTGTACGCCGTGAATCAAGCGCTCGGACTGGCGACTTGTCTGGTGTCAGGCTTTGTGGCGGCAAGGAAGGCCGATCATCATGGCTTTGTACATGGGGGTATTGTTGGAGTTATCGGCACCATCCTGACAGCCCTCATGGCCATGATCTGGGCCATTCTTACGGGGGCAAAGTTTGCGGGACTGGCAACCATGCCGTTCTGGCTGGTTGTTAATGGCTTCCTCTGTGCCTTTGCCGGTCTCCTCGCCACCAATATGGTTGAAGACGATGGCGCGATCTGAACAGATCAGGCCGCGAGGCTCCCGTCATAAAGACGACCCGAGGCGCTCCCTTGATTCCCGTCAGATAATTCCGAAACTCCAATGATGCCTAGTGGTTCACCTTGTCGCCCTGCTGCTCAACTTTTTGACCTACTTTTTGCATGTCCCTGCCAAGCCCACTCCAGGTGTTGCAACCCGTGATCGTGAGGCACAGAAAAAGAAAAACCATTGGGTTAAAAAGTGATTTCATGGTGGTTTGAATCCCAATCTATTCGGTGGTGGATGTTGACGAACGGGCAGGTAGTCTCTGCAAGCCCGGATTATCTTAGCCAATCTGCCGGCGACTTAAAAGCACACCAGGGCTGAACACGCAGCGTCTCAAGCCCTTCGTACCGGGCGGGTTTTAATGGTTTGAGATCAAGCGCTTTTGCCGTGCTTGAGCGCGGTCGATTAGGTCTCGTCATATTACGCCGGTATAATGCCCGGTTTTGCCATTCATCCTCAGGCCCGCTCCCTCATGATCGAGAAACTTCGCAATATCGCCATTATCGCCCACGTCGACCACG
>SXQV01000127.1 GCA_005792805.1 Methylococcaceae bacterium
AGGCTGGTGAACCCGTCCTTGTTGTTGGTGACGCAGTTCGCAAACGCGGTTTCTGCGGCACTGCCACGCGGACCCATGATCAGGTCGATATGCGCGACTTCATTGCCGTCACCGATCAGTGCTTCACCGACCAGCAGTTTGCTGATTTTTCCCATGACTAAGGGCCTGTCTAAAAATAAACTGTACAACTACACTGTCAACGGCACGATGGTGTAGTTCCACTCACCATGGAAATCGGCTCTTTCGATTTGAATCTTTTCAAGTTCCGCATCGGTCACTTGAATGCCGGTTGGATAGACGTTGGCGTCCAGTTCGGCTTCAATTTTCAGGCCTGTTCGCGTGGTCGTCGCGGCGATCAAATTGACGATGACTTCGTGGCTGATCAAAGGTTTCCCTCGCCAGTTCATGCTGATATGACTGAACATCCGATGCTCAATCTTATTCCACTTGCTAGTCCCCGGCGGAAAATGACACACCGAAACGCGCAATCCCGTTTGGTCGGCAAACCGCTGTAGCGCAAGCTTCCACAGCCGCACTCTCGCGCCATTGCTGCCGCCACCATCGGCTGTGATCAGCAATTCCTGGGCAACGGGATAACGTAGACGCCCCATCTTCTCCCACCATCGACGCAAGGTTTCCCCCGCAAATTCGGCCGTATCATGATCGACGCCGACGCTGACCCATCCCATGTTGGCGGTCGGATCATAGACACCATAGGGATTCGCCTTCCCCAGCACCTTGTCCACGAAGTCATACACGCGAACCGGTTCGGGTTCGCCTTGGGGCCGCCATTCGCGGCCTCCATTCTTGAAGTCGCCGACGAGCTCCTTTTTTTTCGTGTCCACCGAAACGACCGGCTGACCCCGGTCTTGAAAATCTCGAACGCGACCGTGAATGTACTGGAATTGCTCATCCCGATCCGGATGGCCCGAACCCTCCTTGGTCTTTTGATTCCCCTGCAGGCTATAACCCAACTCATCCAGCAAGGACGCCACCGTCTGATGACCTATTCGATAGCCTTGATTCTCCAGAGCCGCAGCCAGCTGACGAGTGCTCTGACAGGTCCAACGGAGCGCACTTTCCGGATCACCTCGACTGGTCGGTTCCACCAGCGACTCCAACGCCGACAGCAACTCCGGGCTCTGCGCCGTCAGCTTCTTACGACCTCCACCCGCTTTCCTGATTCGGCTCGAATGACTCTCCGTGAGTCCGAGAGCCTGCGCCGACGCCTCGCGATGCACGGTAGTCCGCGAGAGGCCAGTGGCTTTGGCCACGATACTCTGCCCACCGTAGCCGAGCGCTTCCGCCTCGACAGAAGCCCATATCCGGCGACCACGTTCATCCAGAACGCCAGATAAGCGCTCAAACTTTTTCCGAACCTGTTCGACAATCTCCTCACGGCCCATAAGAAGATCGTCCCCCAATCCACCAACTTGTTTAAGTTATTTTTGGACAATCCCTAAGTCCTCGGTATTACCGTTGTTAAAAAAAGAATAAAACTTCTGAAGTATCGACATCTTGGATTCGCTCTTAAATTCAATATCAGTGAGGTCACGAAACGGCTACAACGTCAGGATCAATGGCGTAACCAAAAGGGCCGAGAGCAACAGGAAATTGACCAGAGCCAGTAGCGTCGGTGCAAAGGCGCTCTGCAGGGCATGACCGACATTTTCACCCGCTAGCGAAGCCACGTAGGCATCTGAATAAACCCCGCCGGAATGCCCCAGTTCAATCCTTCTTTTTGCGCTGCTCCACACCCCGGCACCCAACAGGACCGAGACCGCAAGGAGCATGCTGACAATGGAACCGCCAACCAGCACCAAGGCTTGAGCTTGCTGATCGGCGAATGCGGTGACCAATCCCATGGCTAACAGGGGAGCCGCCAGAAGTTGAAAAGTCCGCAGAAAAGGCACGGGCAGTCGGCTAAGCGCCTGTTTGAGTGTTCCCGGCTCCTCGCCGGTGAACCCCTCCAGAATTGAGATTCCACCATCGCCTGCCGTACCTTTTCTAACACCCCCGTCCATGAGCTTTCCCGCAAACCAGCATGGCAAAAAACCTCCGAGCAGAAGGAAACCATAGGTCAAGGGATTGCTCAGGGAGATTTGTGCGCTGCTGCCCAGTGACTGGACATAGCTCACCAGCAGCGAGGCACCGGTCATGATTCCCGTAATAAGAATAATTCCCTGTGAAGCGGCCTGAACGCTCTGGCCAATATTTCCAAGGTAGCCGGCAAGTGCCTCTGCTTCCCCGTATCGTACCGAACCAAAGATTTGCCCGACCCGGCGGACGCCCGCCGCAAAGGCATACATGGTGCCAATGGCACCGAACATGGAAACCATCCCCGTCAGGGCCAGCATTACCGCGAACGCTCCCTCATCAGTTTTGCCCCCGGCCGAATAGCCCACAAAGTAGGCGGCAACCATCACCCCGAGCCCGAGGCCGATGGGCAGGAGACTCGACTTCAACCCGAGCGATAAGCCGGCAACAATCGTACTGGCAACGCCTGATTCGGAAGCCTGCGCCACCGTCCTGGCAGGTGCAAAAGTACGAACCGAAAAATACTCCGACAACAAGGAAAGCGACAGCGGCAGGCCAAGACCTAGCCCGAATACCTTGACTACGGTTCCCTTGTCCAGGGAAACCGCTCCATCCAAAGGCAATAGCTCGTAAAACCAGTCCAGCGACAAATACACCAAGCTCAATGTCAGAATCAGACTGAGCACAGTGCCGGCATACAAACTGATCACCACCCTTTTCTTCTTGACCGCACTGATCAGCCAGCCGGATACCATGGTGGATGCGAGCGTGATCGAGGCCATAAATAATGGAAGCTGCTGCCAGAGAGAGCTGTCCCCGAAAAGATTACTGGCCACCCAATCGGCTACGGCAAGCGCGGTGAGATAGATGGCGTAGGTGTCAATGGCGACAGACACGGCATCTTCCTGAATGCTGGCCATTGCCGCCAAACCACAGGAAGGATTCTGCATGTCATCTGGATTGCGATTCGATTCTGCCCCTATCCGGCTGGCCGCAACGTGGAAGACCAGGCTGGTGAGACCCGCACCAAAGGCAAGAGCCAGCAAAGTCTCATCACCGATCAGTTCCGACCCGGATCGTGATAACCATTCGGCGCCAGCTACCAGACCGATGACGGTTCCGGCCGTCAACTGGCCCACGGAGCACCCCGAACCCAGGAGCGAATTGATCAGGGAAAAGTGATCATCGAGGCTGCCCTCGGGCGTCTGGGTTTGTGACCGCAGCGTCAGATGCACAAAAAGTCCGATCAGTGTCCCTCCGATAATTCCGACAACGAAACCACCGGTCAACCACTGTTCTGCCCGGTCCTTGAGTCCCAACACAATCACAGAGGCAACCAGAACCAGGATAAGGAATGACACCACCATCCTGAAATTTGATTGCTTTGCAGCAAGTCTTGCCGGCTCCAGAGGCGCCATCGCCCTCCGGTGGCGAATCAAGGAAACCACGAGCTGTATCAGGGCAACAACCAAGGCGAAACCGGCCGTTGCCAGCGCGAAAAGTATTATTGGGGTTGAAAGCATGTTGACTACCAATTGTAAAAACCTATCCTCTGTCAAATACCGTGCCAGACACATCAAACCCTTATTCCAAAGGGCGTAGCGCAAAACTGGCCGTCAGACATTCAGATCTGAATGTCCAGTTTCTGGTCATCTGCAAATAAGAATTTGAACACAGGGTTAACAGAACAAAAAAAAGGCGCCCGGAGGCGCCTGAGTTCCAAAAAAAGAACTGGAGTGAGAGAGATCCTGAATCCGTGTTCCCGACCCCTCATGTTCGCCATAAGTCACTGACTTAATGAGATAATATCGGTTTTACTGTCTTCACCCATCCGACTATGGCCCACTTTAAAATCAAGCAATCCAGCAAGATGCAACTGACCTCG
>SXQV01000128.1 GCA_005792805.1 Methylococcaceae bacterium
CGCTCTGATAGAATCCACGCCCCTCGCTTCAGGAGATAGTTGACCTTCATGTCCGAGTTTTTCCCTCAGGGCTATGCCCAATATCTGATCGGCGGACTGATGATCGGATCAGCGCTGGGGCTGTTGTACCTGCTGACCGGGCTGATCGGCGGCATGAGCTCAGTCTTCACCTCCACCTGGTCCTATGTCAGCCAGGTGCCGTATTTCAGCGAAGCGCGTTTTCGCAGCAGCTGGGGCTGGCGGCTTGTTTATGCCGCAGGGCTCATTTTGGGTGGGGTGCTCTACCTGAGCTGGAGTGGAGACGCTTTTGTGACCGATGTCAGCCCTTGGCGGCTTTTGCTGGGTGGACTGGTGATGGGTTTCGGTGCCCGGCTGAGTAATGGTTGCACGGCTGGCCATGGAATCTGTGGACTGGCCTCATTGCAGCTCCCCTCGTTTTTGGCGGTATGGGTGTTTCTCGGAACCGCCATTGCCGTAGCCCACCTCATGCAAGGGTCAGGGATACAGTGATGAAAGGACTTTCGCTTTTGCCGGTTCTTCTCTGCGGCATCCTGTTCGGTGCCGGTCTGTCAGTCGCCACCATGACCAAACCCGAGGTCGTGCTTGATTTCCTTCTATTCCGTGACTTGGGTCTGCTCATCGTTTTAGGGAGTGGCGTACTGGTGACTTTAATCGCCTACCAAATGGCCCCCAGGCTATTCGGCAAACCGCTCTGCGAAAAGACTTTCGCAACCTATAGCGCAGCGCTGAATGCCAGAACACTGATAGGCGCAGGAATTTTCGGGCTGGGCTGGGGCATTTGCGGGGTTTGTCCGGGACCGGCCATCGCCGGGCTAGGTGTCGGTAACTGGCCCATGCTTTACGCCCTGGCCGGTATCGCCACCGGAGCCTATATTCAGGGCAGATGGTTTCCCCCTCGCTGAGCCGTTGGCTTCACTATTCATCCGTTCGGGGAAATCGCAGCACGTAAAGCGCGTTCTTTCCGTATCAGGGCCAGAGCATTACGCTGGCTGCGGCGGGTTCGATCAATTACATTGCTCACCCAAGGAGGTTCAGTCCGGTTAAAATCAGGAAGAGTCCACTTCTTAAGCTGAACCGAACGCTATGTTAATTCCCCCTTCCTCGCCGTCCCCTGATCTGCTTGAGCGACTCTGGCTCTGGCTTGATCGTAATTTCATCGAATTGGGACGAGAACTGCGCCTGAGCTATCTGCCGCCGCTGATGGTCTATCTGGCCGCCGGCATTTCGGGACTCACAGCGATTGTGGGTACTTTCTTCGTTAAAGACTATCTGGGCCTGTCGGCTGAGTTTCTGGCGGGATTGGCGTTTTGGGCGATGCTGCCCTGGACCCTGAAGCTCCCGGTCGGTCACTTGGTCGATCTCATCTGGCGCTACAAGGGTGGGCTGGTTTTCCTGGGTGCCAGCCTGATTGCGGCCAGTCTTCTCATCATGCTGGGTCTGTTGCATGACCGGCTGGCCATGGAAGCCATCCTGCCCGCCAGTTCATGGTATGTCCTGAGTGTCCTGCTCGCACCGGTGGGCTATGTGATTCAGGATGTTGTGGCCGACGCGATGACCGTCGAAGCGGTGCCCACCACCGATGACATGGGGCTGCCCATTGCCGCGAACGAACAGCGCCTGATGCATGCGACCATGCAGACCCTGGGCCGCGTTGCCATCATTGCAGGCACCCTGATCGTCGCCCTGGTCAATGTATTCATGTTTGACGGCGTTGAAACCTTGCCGGAAGCCGGCAAGCTGGGCATTTATCAACGGCTTTACCAGATGGCTCTGATTATTCCCGCCATCTCCTGCGCCGGTGTGATCTTCGCGGCGCGGCTCAAGCGCAAACAGAAAAAATCCCTGCATGCCCTGGGTTATACCCTGACGGAAATCGATGCCCTCACGGAAATCCACCCGTCAACAACCCGCCCCAACTGGTGGATTCTTGGCGGCGGACTGGCTTTTGCCGTGGCCACCATCACGGTGGGCCTGGCGGATCTGGCCTTCGGCCAGGAAATCATTTTCGCCCTTTCCATGGGCATCATCCTCGCACTGATGTACCGGCTCATGGACGAGATGGAGACGGACGCGCGTCAGGTACTGCTGGGGACAGCCGTGCTGATTTTCTTCTTTCGGGCGACGCCGACACCAGGACCCGGCTCCAGCTGGTGGATGATCGATGTGCTGGATTTCGACCAGTCATTCATGGCCAGGCTGTCGCTGATCGGCAGCGTCCTCAGTCTGGCGGGCCTGTTCTTGTTCCGCCGCTTTATGGCAGAACGGCCCATCGCCTCCGTGGTGGTCCTGCTGACCTTCATTGGTACGGTTCTTTCGCTACCGACCATCGGCATGTATTACGGACTGCATGAGTGGACTGCCCGGCTCACCGGCGGGGTGGTGGACGCCCGCTTCATTGCCCTGATTGATACGGCGCTGGAGTCGCCGCTCGGGCACATTGCCATGGTTCCCATGCTCGCCTGGATTGCTCATTCGGCACCCGGTCATCTCAAAGCGACCTTCTTCGCCGTCATGGCATCCTTCACCAATCTGTCACTGGCGCTGAGCCAACTGGCTACCAAGTATCTGAACCAGATGTACACCATCACCCGCGAGGTCAAGGATCCGGTGAGCGGACTGATGACGGCACCAGCCAACTACAGCGAGCTGGGACAGCTGCTCATCGCCGTCACGGTAATCGGATTAGTCGTCCCATTGGGCGCCGTCGCCACCGTCCGCTGGTTACGGCTTCGCAGCGCCTGATCCAGGCGTGCAGCGGATTGTTGCGACTGGAATCTTCACACCAGCGTGATGTAAATCATCAATGAATCACCGGTCTGGTAAAAATGCCATCGTGTACAATCCAGCCACTTCCAGCGCCGGGTCTTCCTCCGTTAATTCAATGCTTTCCTTTCTCCGACTGCTGCAGCAACGCTACCAGCGCTTAATCGATTCCTCTCCAGCAGATCATGTCCGCATCCAGGGGCTCAAGTCCTTGCTGACATCCCTCGAATTTGCCGAGGCGTCGCTGGAAAAGGCCGAGTGGATGGAGCAACAGCCAAAGCAACCGCTGCACCTTGCCATACTAGGCCCCACACAGGCGGGAAAGAGCTCCGTCATCAACTGGATAGCCGGTGCCAGACTGGCAGAGGCCAGCCCGCTGGCGGGTTTCACGGTTCATCCGCAGGGGTTTGTTCTAGCCGGGGAGATGGGCGCGCTGGATGAACTGGAGCGCTATTTTCATGGCTACCATCGCCGCAGCCGTGACGTTCTGGATCACCGGCAACTCAACTCATTCAGTCTCGAACTAGCAGCACCCGATAGCGCCAGCCAGGTTTTGCAGAACACCGTTCTGTGGGACACGCCCGATTTCGATTCGGTCCAGTCCCGCGAATATCAAAACGCCGTTCTCCGGGTCGCCGGGCTGGCCGATGTCGTCATTCTGGTCGTCAGCAAGGATAAATACGCTGACCTGTCCGTCTGGCAGTTTATGCAACTGCTGGAACCCTTGAATCAGCCCACCTTATTGCTGCTGAACAAGACCGATGCGGACTCCCGGTTCACCTTGTTGCAGTCGGTTGAAGACAAGTGGCGCGCCTTCCGGTCCGATCCGCCCCCGCCCATTTTGCCCATTCCCTACATGGCTGACTCAATGGGCCTGGCTGGTCTTGATGAACTGCATCAAGCCGTGATGTCCTCCCTGCGGGAAGCCATGGGTAAAGTGCGGAGAGATCACTATTCCCGGGCCACTCAACGCCTGCTCAAAACCCATTGGCCTGCCTGGACTGCACCCATTGTGCTTGAGCACCGCCTTGCCACGGAATGGAATGGCCGATTGGATGCCGTGGTCAAGGAATGTATGGGCCATTACCGGCGGGATTATCTGGAGCATCCCCACCATTACGAGACATTCCAGCGGGCACTGGCTGAATTGCTGACCCTGCTCGAAGTGCCGGGCATCGGCAATGCCCTGGTTGCTGCCCGGCGGCTGGTCACCTGGCCAGTCCGGCAAATCACCAGGCTGGGCAAGATGGCCGCCGGCCACAGCGGCACGGCAGAGGGCGGTGAATCGGGCGTTCTCCATCAGATTGCCGAACATGCACTGGTCCGGATTGGTGAGGATCTGCTGCTGAATGTCAGTGCCGATCCCGTTGAACAACGCTGGTGGAGCAACATCAGTCAACAGCTCATGCGACAACGCGCACCGGTGATGGCCCAGTTCGACGCCGCCGCCCAGGCCTATGTCCGCGCCTTCCAGCCCGAAATCGACAGGACCGCTCACGGCCTTTATGAGAATCTGCAGGAACATCCCATGGTGCTCAACAGCCTGCGAGCCACCCGGGTCACGACGGATGCAGCGGC
>SXQV01000129.1 GCA_005792805.1 Methylococcaceae bacterium
CCCCCCCCCCAGCGCCCCAAGACCCCGGAAGAGCTGGCAGTGGTCCGGTCACGTGCCCCGAAAAAAATCCGTCAAAAGCGAAAAAAAAGCTTGACACGGTTTTGGGCTCGAACTTGTTGATCTCGGCAAACTTTCCAGAACAGATCAGGCGGGCTCCCTCCGGTGCCTGACGACGACTCGGGGGCCTGATCCTGTCCTCGCCTGAGGGCCGGCGCCGCCGGAATTTTCCGTCGCTCGTGGCGCGGCTCACGAGCCAGAAATCGCTGACAAATTCAGGGCTTACAATAGCGCCATGGATTTGGCCACCGCCTTTATCGAACCCCCCAAACGCCCCGCTACCTTGGATGAGGCCGAGCAGATCATCGACGCGCTCTGGCGCCTGCTCCAGGACTGCCGCGAACAACTGGCGCTCAATTCCAGCAATTCCTCGCTGCCTCCGAGCCAAGACCGGCTTGCGGGAAAAGTCAAAGACCGGCTCTCGCGCCAGCCTTCGGGCAAAAAACGCGGCGCTCAAGAGGGACACGTCGCCCACACCCGAGACCTGGTTCCGGAGGCCGCGGTGGACCGCATCGAGCGCCATTTTCCCGAGGCCCGTTGCGCATGCGGCGGCGAGATTGTCATCGATCCGCATCCAGCGTCCCGGCACCAGGTCTTCGATCTGCCGGAGATCACCTTTACGGTCACCGAACATCAGCGCTTTGGGGGCACCTGCCGCTGTTGCCAGCGTTTCGTCACGGCCCAACTTCCGCAGGAGACTCCCAGTGGCCAGATGGGTCCCGGCCTGATCGCTTGGATCGCCCTCATGAGCGGCCATTTCCGCTTGAGCACGCGCAATATCCAGAGCCTTCTGGAGATGCAGTGGGGGCTTCACTTCAGTACCGGTGCCCTCAGCGAAGCGCAGGAACCGGTGGCCGAGTGGCTGGAACCCTTGGTGGAGCACATCGCTGAAATTGTCCGTCAGGCGCCGGTGGCCCACGCCGATGAGACCACCCACTTCCGCGGGCCGAGCCGGCATTGGCTGTGGGTGCTGTGTACCCCGCAACTGGCCTTCTTCAGGGTCCACGCCTCCCGCGGCATGCAGGCGGCCCGGCAGTTGCTCGAAGACTTCTCCGGGATTCTGATCACCGACCGCCATGGCGCCTATGGCATTCATCCGCTGGCCCTGCGTCAACTGTGTTGGGCGCATGTGATTCGCAACCTGGAACGGCTTTCAGGGCGCCAAGGGGAGCCCGGCGCACTGGGCCTCTGGCTGGTCAAGTTCGCCCGCATCATCGTTCAACTCGAACACCGCTGGCGACAGAGCGGGTATCGATCCGAGCACTATCGACGACGCTTGCTCGCCGCCCGCGATAACTTTCGCATGGCTCTCGAGCAAGGCCAGCAGGCGCATGTCGGCCAGCGCACCGGTAATGCCTGCAAGAAGTTGTTGGCGGATGAACCCATGCTCTGGACCTTCCTCAAGTCCCCCGGTCTGGACCTAACCAACAACCAGGCGGAGCGGGCCCTCCGACCGTATGTCATCTGGCGCAAAACCAGCTTCTTTAGCCAATCCGAACGCGGTGACCGATTCCGCGCCCACGTCTTGACGGTCTCCGAAAGTTGTCGCCGTCTCGATCTCTGTGCCTATCGCTTGCTCCGTCAGGTCTGCGATCAGGGAATCCGCAAACAACCCGTCACTATCCGACTGCCCATCGATCATCTCTACCGCATTCCGCCGTCACGTCAGCTTGAGTATCGCTCGGCCGCGTAACCCCGTGAATGGATACCTCGGCGGCGACATGGGTCAGCGTGTGTTGGGGGTCGTGGATCATGGATTCGATTCGTCTGGCAGATCCGTGACCTCCAAGATACGTGACGGCTTCTGAATACTATTTCAGAAACAGCTTCTTGGATATTCGACGTTCCTCGCCAGCCAAGACGTTTCCGGGGGTTTTGTCTAAAAACGAGAAGCTGCTCCCATCAGGTTTGACATAAATGTTGTAGACAGCATTATCGCCATAATCCACCGTGCCAGTGCAATCACCGTTTATGCTATAAGCCCCGGTAAACGATGCATTGTTGGAATCGGAACTGTCGCTGCCCAAGCCAACAATATTACCCTTGCCATCATAGGTTTCCAATCCGCTTTCAGCAAAGGGGGAATTTCCATAATTTCCCGTCACGTTATAACTATATGTTCCCTTGAGCGTGTGAATTGAGCAATAACTCTGACCACTTGCCGCCGTGGAAATATTTTGCAAAGCGCTAACATCGCTCCGGTCGAATCGTTTGGCGAGCAAATCGCCTGAAGTGAATATCAGAACCAGCGAACAGAGCGGAAGGATTCGCGTTTTTTTCATGGCCAGGATCTCCTCGAATGGAAAGGGAGGGTAAAAAGCCGCAGTTGATTGGCAACAGTGACCGTTGATGCCAACCGTAGTCTGGTGTATGGTGCAAGTCAAGTTCCTGAGTTGGCGATGGTTCCTGAGTTGGCGACCGGTGGATTTCTTCGTTTCGTGTCCCCGGTTTTTTCAGACGGTTCCTGTCATGATAAGGCCAACCAATACGTGTGCGTTCATCTTGGAGGAGGCTGCGATGTCCATGAATTCGGTATTACTTGCCTTACTGCTTGCTTCTCTGACTCAGGTTGCTACTGCGGATGCGTCCTGCCCTTTGCTAGCGGCTCCCCCACCTACGGGACCCAACCAACCTTCGATCCTGACGATTCATAAGCCGTATACCGTCCCCATCGGGTCCACCTGCGCCTTCGATTACGTGAATGTGATCAACGGCGGTTCCATCACTTTCCAGGATGGTACGGGTACGACCACCTTCACCGCCCGTTCCATCCTCATCGAGCAGGGCGGGCTAATTCAGGCGGGGACGCCAGACGCGCCCTTCGGCACGAATGGCGGTCATCTCGACATCGGCTTGTGGGGCAGCGCAGCGGACACGGTCCCGCCCATCGGTTGTCAAAGCGCGGCTGGCTGCTACCCCGCGAGCGCCGTGGGCCTGGCTTGTTATAAATCGGCAAGTGGTTTCGATCCGGCCAATCCCTGCCAAACGGCCCTGACGACAGCGGAAACCAATCAGAACACCAATCGGAACATGTATTTCGAGGGATATGCCTCCGCCACCAACCCAACCCCCCCGGACGCCAGTTACGGCCAGTTCGGGCGCAAGGTGCTGGCGGTCAGTTATGGCGGCAGTTTGAAACTGTTCGGCAAAAAGGGGGTGCAGACCGCCTCCAGCTCCGGTCAGTCGAGTTGCGGGGTACCCACGCCGCCCCAGAACCAGGCGAACATCCAGAATTGGGCCAACCTCAGTCAGGATAGCTGGGCCCGCTTGAACGCGAATGCCCCTGCGGGTGGTTCCAGTCTCGTCCTGGACCGGCCCGTGGACTGGGATGCGAATGATCAGTTGATTGTGGGTACAACCGATTGGCATGCCGGCCATTCGGAATTGGTGACGGTCCAGTCGGCCAGCAGCGCCGCCAACACCACCCTCACCACCCTCACGTTGACGAACAGTCTGGCGAACAACCACAACGGGACGCCCTTCCAGGTGCCGTCCTCACTGACATCACCGACCACGAACCCCAACACGGCGATCGAGAACCGGGCCGTCGTCGGTCTGTTGTCCCGCAGCATCACGATCCATTCCCTGGGTCCCACCGCCGATCCCTTCCCCGCCGCCAGCGCGTGCGGTTTGAGTCAGCAGACCACCAGCGCCAATCCCGACTGTTACTACGGGGGCCATCTGCTCGTCCGTCAGGGCTTTGCCAATCTGCAACTGCAAGGGGTCGAATTCCATCATCTGGGCCAGGGCGGCACCATCGGCGCGTATCCGGTGCATTTTCATCTGGCTAAGGACACGCAATACACCAACGCTTTCGTGAGAGACAGTTCGATC